>NZ_JAZGQA010000030.1:0-31695 GCF_048593855.1 Yersinia sp. 2542 StPb PI | reverse complement strand
CACACACCGTTTTTACACAAATAAACCACGGCAAAAAGCCGTAGAGAAAACCTGTAAATTTAACTTAAGTGCAATTTACAGGTTAAATAATAAGTCAGTGTTTTAATTTAATGCATCTGCCCACCATAACAACAGGCCAGAATGCACAATAAATCAATTATGCCAGTTGATTATGCATTCAGCTAGCAAAGACTATGCAACCATTGGATAAACTCCGCCGCTCTTGGTTTGTCCAGGGTTCGCTTGGGATAAATTAGATAATAAGGTTTTGTAACGGGTAATTTATGTTCAGACAACTGAATTAAACCCCCCTCATCTAATTCTTTTTTAATCAAATGTTGTTGGCCCAGTAAAATACCGTTCCCCGCCACGGCCGAATCAATCGCCATGGAGGTTAAGTTGTAGATTGGCCCTCGGTTGGGAACACACTCATCTAATTTTGCTGACAGCAGCCATTCATGCCAATCAGGTAAGAACTGCCCTTCTTTGCCCCAATCAACATGTATCATTGGGTAGATAATGTTGTGTTTACCATCAAGCCAAGGGGTAGTTAATAGCAGTGGGCTTGCAACCGGAAAAACCCAATCCTGAAATAGCATTTCTTTCTCTTGCTGGGGATAATGTTCATCACCAAAAGCCAGATAAAAATCTGCCGCAGTACGATTGAAATCAACCACCCCGTGAGTAGCATGAATCCGAATATCCACATCGGGATATTGGGCTAACCACTGCTTGAGATGCGGATTAAGCCATCGACTCGCCAGGGCGGGCAGTGCTGAGATATTCAATGATATATTGCCTTTATCTCGCGCCATACCCTGTTGGGCCATCCGTAATGTTTCAAATGCCTGCTGTACATAAGCTAAATAGGCACTACCCTGCGAGGTCAGTTCAACGCCTGATTTCGAACGGGCAAATAATTGAATCCCCAGATGTTGCTCTAACTGACGTATTTGCTGGCTAACCGCCGCTGGCGTTAATGATAACCGGGCCGCCGCACTGGCCAGACTGCCGGTATTAGCAGCTGTCTCGAATGCTAAAATGGTGGTTAACTTTGGCAAACGAACAGCCTTCAAACTATTCATAACAGCCTCCCTTATCCATAACGCATTATATTGATACCGATAGCCAAACTTAACCTAACAGTAACGTTTTATTGTTATTCCAGTTACAACTAATCCTATACAGTTAGGAACAGAAACCAAGCAACATTTAGCATTACTGGGAGGATATATGCAGCAGCTCAGCGAAATTATTAATATGGAAACCAACCCAATCAACGATGTTATGTTCATCACACAGTGCAAGAACACGTTAGAAACATACGGTGCCTTGGTACTATCAGGCTTCTTGCAGCCCCGCGCGCTGAGTAGTATTAAACAAGAAGGCGTCAGTAATAAGCATCGAGCTTACTATGCCGCTAATCAGCATAATGTTTATCTGACCAAAGCCGATCCCGCCTTCCCTGCTGACCATCCTCGTAATCGGTTGGTTACCTCATCAAAAGGCTGTATTACTGACGAAGAGATCCCTACCGATTCCGCATTACGAACGCTGTACAATGCGCAAGATTTCCAAGACTTCTTGTGTGCCGTATTAGATGAAAAACAACTCTACCCTTACGCCGATTCGCTTTCTTCAATTAACTTGCACTATGCCAGTCAAGGCCAAGAGTTAGGTTGGCATTTTGATAATTCATCATTCGCCATCACCTTATTAGTACAAAAACCGCAAGCGGGTGGCGTCTTTGAATATATTGAAGAGATGCGCGATGCCGATAAAGGAGAGATGAATTACTCAGGAGTGGAACAATTGTTAAACCAACAGGTCACACCTAAAACATTGCAAATTGAAGCGGGGGACTTAGTGCTATTTCGTGGAAGAAATGCGATTCACCGGGTCACGCCGACCCAAGGGAATATCACACGAATGCTGGTAGTGTTAGCCTATAATGCTCAACCCGATATTGCGCTATCCGAGACAGCCAGAATGACTTTTTACGGTCGTATTTAGTTTTCAGTGGTTTTGCATTTACTTAACGGCTCTGCGGGCGTCCTTGCCCGCTAATAACATAGCTATTTTCTGCCAGCATACAACATTATTAAACCACTCCGGTGGTCACGCTGAAATGGCGGCTCTCTCCTGGGGATAACATTAATAACGTCCCCTTTTCTTTCGCCGCCAAATACCCTTCCGGGCGACAGGTTGCAGGTAAAATAAATGCAGCCACTTTCTGATCGCCATTATGTAAAATCCAACGAGTAGCATAATTAAACTGCGCGGTGGAAAAACGAGTCACAAAACGATGTCCTTGCGGGGACAACATAAAGAATTCTGCATTATCAACATATTGCGCAAGATTATCGGCAAAAAATACAATTTCTGGATCGTAAAACTCCGATTCATTTAAATCGGTTAATCCCTGAGTTCTTTCCCGTAATTGTTGGGTGTAGTGCAACCATTGCGGGGTTGGGTGTACATGTGCCGGCACTGTCTCACGCAATTTCAGTGCTGAACCGGGTAAGTTTTGACGGAAAGTGGCCCCAGGAATATAGGTGTAGTTCATATGACACATATATTGCAAAGGCATCGGCATACTGGATAAGTTAGTCACCTTCATCTCAATATCGAACTGCGCGCTACCGGCCCTGAGCCTAACCAGCGGTTGCGCACAATAATGATCACCGAACCCTTTCACATATTCCACACTGCCCGTGACGGCAAGTGTGTCGCCGTCAATAAGGAGCCAAGCGTAGTCCATTTCAGCACAAGGCATCTCGCCGTGTAATACATGGTCGTCCTCAGGCGATGGACAACCATTACGGCGCAAACCCGAATGGAAAGCAAAACAACCGTAGGTATCAACAATGTTCTCTCCGCGCTTAGGTTGAGAGAACATATTTTCCATTTTCAGGTTATGTCCATCAAATTCCGCATCCCAAATCATTTGGCCGTAATAAGGTAAAACGGTCAGGTACCCACGAGAATTAACAATTTTCAGAGCTTCAATACCTGAGGCATATTTAAAACTGATAACAGTAAAATCACTACTGCTATAGATCTCTTGCTCCTGGTGACTGAACTGTTCACGGATTAGCGTTATTTTGGCGGTCATTTATTGTTACTCCCGGTTCAATTAAGACTCATTATTTGCCAATGTTGCCGCACTTGTCCGTTGTTTATTGCGCAGTTCACCCCAAAAATAGAAACCAACATAGGCGAAACACAATAATGAGACAAAAAATGCATGTTGCATTGAACCAAGATGGTCAGAGACAAACCCTTGTAATGCTGGTACCACTGCGGCCCCCACTATCGACATCACAATAATGGCCCCGGCCACTTCGGTATATTTGTTGTCTACTGTATCCAGGGTGCCTGCATAGATAGTCGCCCAGCAGGGCCCAAACAAGACGCTGACAAATACGGCTGCATATACCGCAGTAAAGTTGGGTACGGTTACGACATAAAGCAGCGTTAATGCACCTAAAATAGAATAGGCAATTAACACTTTTTCGGCTTTAAATCGTGTCATCAGGAAGTTGGCCACAAACTTACCAATAAAGAAGCAAATAAAACTGTAAATCATAAAGTTCGAGGCATCTCGTTCATTAGATGCGCCCAGGTTTAAGGCCAGGCGAATCGTAAAGGACCATACTGCGACTTGCATACCCACATAGAGGAACTGCGCCGCAATGCCTTTTTTAAAACGACTGTTCCCAGCTAAATATTTTAAGGTTTCTTTTAATGACGGTGAAACCACTTTTTTACCGCTATCACCTTGTGGTTTGCAATGAGGATAACGAGTAATAACAAATAACAGCATAACCAGCAGCAGAACAAAAATCAGATATTTATAAGGTTCCAATGTATGTTCTAACATCGTAAGACGAAAAGCATGAATCTGATCTGGCGTCATCGCGGCCATTTGGTTGTGTAAACTATCACCTTCCTGAAATACCAGGTATTTACCGAGTACTATCCCCATCAATGCGCCGATCGGGTAGAAAGTTTGGCTGATATTAAGCCGTAAAGTGGCATAGTCTTTATGACCAATCATGGAGCTGTAGGTGTTAGCAGCAGTTTCAAGGAAACTTAAACCAATAGCGATGGCAAAAATAGCGGCCAGAAACATAGTATATGTTGCCATATGGGAGGCAGGATAAAACAACATACATCCGATAATATAAAGTGTTAACCCGATTAATATAGCAACTTTGTAACTGCTTTTTTTGATGACCAAAGAGGCAGGAATAGCAATCAGAAAATAACCGCCATAAAAGGCACTTTGTACCAGTGCACTGGCAAAATCACTGAGTGCAAATACGCTTTTAAATTGAGTAATTAAAATATCATTCAGACTAGCTGCACATCCCCATAGCGGGAATAAGCAGGAAAGCAAAATAAATTGGAATAACGGCGTTTTATTTAAATAGCCATCTGGCAGTTGAACGGTATTAAGGCGCATTTTATTTTCCTTGGTGTAGGGTCTTTAAAAAATCAATAAATTGCGACGCATCAGGATAAGAACGTTGGGTTCCCTTTCCTGTGACACTGTAGGCTGCAAAAGCAGAAGCCATTTCCATCGCTTTTAATATATTGCCGTGCTGGACATATTCATGAGCAAAACAACCAATGAAAGCATCACCTGCGCCGCTGGTGTCGATGGCGTGGACACTAACCGGTGGCACATGGTCAATGTGTTCACCGTGCATCCATAATGAGCCGCGATGCCCCAAAGTAATGATCAGGTTATGTAACCCTTTATCCAATAAGCTGCGCCCCGCACGGTAAATGTTATCCAGACTATCAACTGGCATTCCGGTCAGAATCGCCAGCTCAGTTTCATTTGGCATAAAGAACTCGCACTGACATGCATAGCCGATATCCAATGCTTTAGATGCGGGGGCTGGATTAAGAATGACTTTAATCTGGTGCTGGCGGGCAAAGTCGATAGCGGCGTAGACCGTTTCCAGCGGAATTTCGAGTTGTAGAATAATCAATTGGCAAGCTTTGAGCGCATCAGCAGCAGCATCGACATCCGCGGGTAACAAATGATTGTTAGCGCCTTTGATAATCAAAATTCGATTTTGTGATGATTTATCGACGAAAATCGGAGCCACACCACTCGAGGCCCCTGTAACTGCTTTTACATACTGGGTATCAACCCCAGCTTTTTGTAGATTTCTTATGGTATTTTCCGCAAACAGATCATCACCAACCCGAGTAACCATCATCACATTGGCACCTAACTTGGCAGCGGCAACCGCCTGATTGGCCCCTTTACCGCCGCACCCAATTTCAAAATTCGGTGCCTCCAATGTTTCCCCGACTTGCGGCATTTCATCAATATAGGTGATCAGATCAACCATGTTGGAACCAATTACTGCAATATCCATTGTTAACCCCTTTATTCTAATTTTCACCACGAAATGTTATTGCAATAACATTATCAGCTGACAAATGTTATGTGTGTGACAAAGATCGCAGCAATTGAAGTGCGCAGCATGGGAACGACAGGAGTTTGACATGAATTAAAATGTTATTATTATAACAATTGGTAAGGAATGATAATGTAAATCAGTGATATTTAGAGGATGGATATAATCGTGGCTAACAGAAACTAAAAATCCCGGCCATTATTGCACCGGGATTATTCAGGGAATTGTGTTGTAACAGGTGTATCGTGGCTTATTTAATCGCCATAGCATCACGCATGGTAAAGAACAGGTCGGTCTGGTCTGTTAGACCAACCACATTTGCCGCATGCGGTCCGTAAGCTGCTATGCGCAATTGGGTACCCGTGTGCCCTTGAGAATCATCTTCAGAGTTGCCGTAGCTTATCGCCATAACTGCGCCATCTTTCGTGGTTAACGCTTGTGTTAAGCCAGGAGCTTTTGCATCTGCTTCAATAATTTGACTGGAATGCGCGTGATCTGCCGTCACAATAACCAAGGTATTACCGTCTGCACGCGCAAACTCCAGTGCTTTTTGTACTGCTTCATCCAAATCGACAGTTTCACCGAACTGACCACAAGGGTTCGCCGCATGGTCTTGTTTATCAATGGATGCCCCTTCAACCTGTAAGAAGAATCCTTTTTCGTTATGTTTCAGCAGGTCAATTGCTTTTTCAGTCATCACTGCCAAGGTTGGAATATCTTTAGTACGCTCAGCATTGTTTTCACAAACTACCGGCGGCTTATCTAAATTGCCATGATAAGACGCTTTCGGCCCCTGCCAACGTACTGGCATGTTACCTGGGCTAAATAACCCTAATAGCGGTTTTTGTTGGTCTGCCTGCTTTATTGCATTCAGATCAGCAAGATTTTCGACAATAACATAACCTCGAGCCAGGGCTTGTTCACGCAGAGATTTATCTTTCCATTCACCGGCTTTAGCGACTTGGCTGAATGATTTAGCGCCACCACCCAATGTGACATCCGCGCGCCCGGCAATCATCTGCTCAGTAATTGAACCGCGCCCACCATTTTCCAGCGCATTGCTACTGCACTTCTCGCTCGTTTCCTCCGGGCCATAGCATTTTCGCCCAGTTACGTGAGCAAACTGTGCCGCAGGAGTGGCATCTTGCAGTTCAGCAGTTGAAACGTTACCGGTTGCTTTACCGGCTTTCTTCGCTAACTCCAACAAGGTGACGTGATCTTTTCCGAACACATCAACACCCAGCGCGCCGTTATACGTTTTTACACCTGAGGACCAAGCTGTTGCGGAGGCAGCCGAGTCAGTCACGTAGTCTGGTTTTTGCGTTTTCTTATCTAATGAGTAGTGCGTGTATTGCCCTGTCAGCGGTAACGCATCAATTCCTTTAAAGAAACCACCGGCCCCCATAGCATAGTTACGTGCTGAGGTGATTTCTGAATCGCCCATACCATCGCCAATCAGTAAAATGACATTCTTTACGGTTTTATTGGAAAGCGAATCACGAAGAGCCTGTGTCTGATCACCGGTCAAACGTCGTGCCCCACCAAATTGAGTGACATCTCCCTTGGCGCTACGGTCATATAAGCCAGTGGCGGAAGCAACAGCATTCGGTGTAAACAATGAACTGGTGAGTATCAGAGTGGATAACGCTATGCCGGACAAAGTGGATACGCGGTTCTGCATCGGTATAATTCCTTGTTGTAAAACAGTAATACAATTTGTATTGATTGGTTACAACGGATACTAGAACAAGCGAATGACGCTTTTATGACAGTCGCGATTAATTGTTATCTCTGACAATGCAGGCTCCCCTGACCTTTCCACGTGTTCACCACAGGCTAAATCAGGCCACCGTTGGCGCGTAAAACTTGCCCATTAATCCAGCCACCGTCTTTTCCAACCAGAAAAGCCACCGCTGCTGCAATATCCTCTGGCGTTCCTAATCTTTCTAGTGGCGCCATTTTCGCCATTTTTTCAATTAATTCTGGTGATTTACCATCAAGGAAGAGCGAGGTTGCCGTCGGCCCAGGAGCCACAGCATTAACGGTGATATTACGCCCCCGCAACTCTTTCGCCAGAATAGCTGTCATGGTTTCAACCGCCGCTTTGGTTGCAGCATAAACACCGTATTTTTCCAGTTTCAGCCCGACAACACTGGTTGAAAAGTTTACGATGCGGCCGCCATCTTTCAAACGCTTTGCCGCTTCACGCATCCCGTTAAAGCTCCCTTTCAGGTTAATGGCGATCTGGCGGTCAAAGTGTTCATCATCACTGTCTGCAATGGCACTGAGAGATAGAATTCCAGCATTGTTGACCAAGACATCAACCCCGCCAAACGCAGCTTCTGCTTGAGAAAATAACTGTGCAACCGCTGCGGCATCACTGATATCCCCCTTCGCACTCACTGCATTTCCGCCCGCTTGTTGAATTTTGCGCACCAGTGTTTCCGCCTCAATGTCACTCCGGGCATAATTGATTAGAACGGTATACCCCTCCTGAGCCAAACGCTCAGCAATTGCTGCGCCAATACCCCGTGATGCTCCGGTTACAATGGCAACCTGCCCGGTTGTATTCACCATGATTTTCTCCTCGACGTGTGTTTTATCGTTTGTGACGATGCATTGATTGCTATCCAGCAAGTGGAGCATGCTATGTTTAACCGCCCGCAAACAGAGAATGCCACTTTTATCGTTTCGGATAATCATCTATTATTCGTTAACACTATCCGAATAAAGCGAACAATCACGTGGACCGAATTGATGCAATGCGGGTATTTATCAGGGTAGTGGAACAACGCAGTTTTACCCAAACCGCCCAAGATTTAAATCTACCGCGATCTACAGTGACAGATGCTATTAAACAGCTCGAAAAGCGTTTAAATGTGCGCTTATTGCAGCGAACTACCCGACATGTTAGCCCTACGCTGGATGGTGGCGCTTACTACCAGCGCTGTCTGCGTATTATTGCTGATATTGAAGATGCTGAAATGGCCTTTGCCAATGCTAAGCCACGGGGTTTGTTACGAATTGATGTACAGGGCACGCTAGCCCGCCATTTCGTCTTGCCACAATTACCTGATTTTATTGCTCAATATCCTGACATTGAGTTATTTATCAGTGAAGGTGACCGCTTGGTCGACCTTATTCGAGAAGGTATTGACGGGGTGCTACGTGTAGGTAATTTACAAGACAGCGATATGGTCGCCCGCCGAGTGGCGCTGTTGCCACAAGTCACCTGTGCTGCACCTCAATATTTACAACGACAGGGTACCCCACTCCGGTTGGACCAATTATCAGGTCATCAGATGGTAGGTTTTCGTTCTAGCGCAACCGGTAGCCTGATGCCACTGGAATTTGGCACTGACAGCACCCTTAGCCGCGATAAAACAACAGGTTATAATAAAGCACCGTCCTCCAGGGTAATAACAGAAAGCGCATATCTACCCTCTGCTTCGTCTTCATATACTAAAACTCAGCAAATAAAATTACCGACGGTTCTATCAGTCAGTGGTGCAGAAAGCTTTGTAGCAGCCGCACGTCTTGGATTGGGTATTATTCAAGTGCCTCGTTACCATATCGAATCTGACTTAATCGCCGGCACCTTGGTTGAGATACTACCAAAATACGCACCACCCCCGATGCCAGTCTCGTTCCTGTATCCTCACAACCGCCAGCTTTCCCCTCGAGTACGTATTTTCAGTGACTGGTTGAGCCAGTTATTTCTTGCCACTGAGATAAAGTGATAATACGCCGGTACGCCTATCCTGAATCCATGTTGCCACGATAGGCAGCCGCACCAACCGACACGGCCGCCACTCATTATTGTGCTTTTTCAACCGATTGACAGATATCGATATCAAAATAACCATCGGTTATGCCGTCATTGAGGTAAACCTCATAACACGCACCTTCTACCGAACGATAACCACTTTGTGGCAGATGCTGGTTATACAACTCGCTCCAGGCTTTGGCATAATCATCATCCGTTACCCTGGTGTGATACACCGCATACAAACCGCCGGGAATCACTTGTAGTTGTAGTTGATCACTGAGTTCTGCGGGCAACACATAATCGTCAGCCACCGACAAGGATACGTCAGCCCGTAGCTCAGCAGGAGGATTAGTCTCAGGATTGTCCCAGTAAAGAGCCAACCACTCTTTCCCAGGGATTTGGTACTGAGTATAGAGTGAAGAAAGTTGGTTAAAGCCTTGCGGGATAGTCTCGTGATAAGGGCCGACCAGCCGAATACTGACTATTTGCTGCGGTTGCTTTTCTACTATCTTAAATGTCATATCGCTACCTCGACTTAATGGTTTCAAGAAAGATGAAGTGACCAAAAATGCGATTTTACGCCACAACTGTACATTCATACAGTATAGCGAGATTTTATGACATTCGGTTAATTTTCAACCTTGATTTGTGAAGAGCTTCGCAAAAAATCATCTGCCTGTTTAAGCTGATGATGGCTGAAAACGGTTATTCCGTGGCGGCGCAATAACGCCGTGGTGACTCCCTGTCCTGTGCGCTGGGTGCCGCTAAAATGACCATCATAGATGCGACTGCTCCCACAAGATGGGCTCCCTTCGGTCAAAATTGCTACTGTGCAGCAGTGCTTTTGCGCCAACTCCAGAGCCTGATAAGCCCCTTGCAAAAACTCCCGGCTAACATCATTGCCCCACTGCTCGATCACCCGCGCCAGCCCTTGCAACACCGCCTCGCCGTTACCTTGCTGAATTTCGGCTGGCGGACGCGGTACCGGCATACCTGCGGATAATTCAGGGCAAATAAGGACCAGTCGCCCCTCATCCTGCCAGCGTTGAATAATTTCATCGCTAACAGACAGGGCACTGCCGTTATAACGCACCGGTTTTCCCATTAAACAGGCACTGATCAGAATGCGCGCAGGTTTTGGTTCCACGTAATTATCAACCTTAATATTATGCAGCGAATAAAAAATGATGATTATGCTGATAATAACCAATTAATGGCTGTTGGTCATGAGCGTGCGTTGATAATTGGTGCAGAACCGATAATTTTCATGTCAATAAATGGCATTGCTGCTTATTTTGCATAATTCAATGCCGCTAACACCTGCGGCAACAGTCGCGCCAAACGGCAAGCCCAGAGCGCCTGACCTGCTTGATGCGTAATAAGATCCTGACGAATCTCAATACCCACATAAGGTAACTACCGCTGTTCTGCGTGGAAGGGTAACGTGAAATCCGTTGCATCCGTCATGGCATAAGGTTCGTTAATCCCGACGTGCAGGTCACTTTCTTGCTGTAACAATGAAACCAGTTGCAAAGCAAACTCAGGATTACGATGAAACAAGGTACCAATCTGCCAGGGGCGCGCGATGTTTTTAAACGACGGTGTAAAACTGTGCATGGAGAGGATCACACTCATCTGGCCGCTATCACGGCGTTGATTCAGCGTTTGTGTAATCAAATCATGATAAGGCTGGAATACCTCAACCCGGCGCGCTTCAGCCTCTGCTACGGTGACACCAATATTGCGCGGGATCCGAGTGTGCTCGGAAATTTCAGGGATCGAACTGGCGATTCCCGGCGTGCGATTGCAATCAATCACCAATCGCGAATATTGCTGATGAATCAAGGTTGCATCCAGATACTGGCTAAGTAACCGCGCCGTTGCCAATGAACCTATATCCCAACCGATGTGGCGGTCAATTTCTCCTGAGGGTAACCCCAAATCACCAAGTTGAACCGGTATCCGTTGACCGGCATGGTCGGCCAGTAAGATAAATGGCGATTGGCTGTGCGGGCGCTCGATAACAGCTGACTGAGGATCGCCATCACGTAATAAAGGAGACAAAATGATATTTGACATGGAGTTAGTACCTGGCATGAAGTGGCAATCGTAAGTATCAGTCGTCACAACAGTTAATACTCACAATCAAGGGCTTTCGTAATCAATAAGCTCTCATCCTAGCCGCTAATGTTGGGTTCGCCCACCCCGAATTGATACCTAAATTTTCTTGGTTATGCGATTATCGCCACAGTAGGTATCTTTTGATGCCATATTTCAGGCAATCATTATCGGTAAAACTGTCTACAACCAACGGCAGCAGCATAGCGGAGACTTATGGAAACGTTTTTTATTGATCGGATGGCAACTCCACAAGGTGAACTGTTACTGATCGCAGACCAAGAAAACCGGCTACGTGCCATCGATTGGACTGACCACTACGAGCGTCTGATGAAGTTGCTAGGCAACCATTACGGCCCGGGCGCGTTTACATTGGTTGAACAACGCAATCCCGGTGGGCTAAGTGACAGTATGCAACGCTATTTTGCTGGTGACCTGAGCATTATTGATAATTTACCGGTTAAAACCGCTGGGACTGATTTTCAGCGTCAAGTCTGGCAAGAGCTGCGAAAAATCCCCTGTGGCGAAACGATTACTTATGGCGAGTTAGCCAAACGAATCAACCGCCCTACCGCTTCGCGGGCTGTCGGGATGGCGAATGGATTGAACCCTATTTCAATTGTTGTCCCTTGTCATCGGGTCATTGGGCAACAAGGTGCATTGACAGGATATGCCGGTGGAGTGGAGAGAAAACGCTGGTTACTAATGCATGAGGGTTATCTTTTAGCACGCTAACTATTGTTGCTCTTATCAGACGCAAGAAAAGATGTTAAAATTGACGCATATCAATATTAATGGGAATACCCTATGATCCCGGAAAAACGCGTAATCCGACGTATCCAGTCTGGTGGTTGTGCAATTCACTGTCAGGATTGCAGTATTAGCCAGCTCTGTATTCCGTTTACCTTAAATGAAAACGAGCTGGATCAGCTCGACAATATCATTGAAAGGAAGAAACCTATTCAGAAAGGACAGGCGCTGTTTAAAGCGGGTGATGAACTCAAATCCCTGTATGCCATCCGTTCCGGGACCATTAAAAGCTACACCATTACCGAAGAAGGTGATGAGCAAATCACCGGTTTCCATCTGGCGGGTGATTTGGTCGGTTTTGACGCTATCAGCAATTTGCAGCATCCGAGCTTCGCACAAGCTCTGGAAACATCCATGGTTTGTGAAATCCCGTTTGATACGTTGGACGATTTATCCGGCAAAATGCCAAATCTGCGCCAGCAGATGATGCGCCTGATGAGTGGTGAGATCAAAGGTGACCAAGATATGATTTTGCTACTTTCCAAAAAGAATGCAGAAGAGCGTCTGGCGGCCTTTATCTATAATCTGTCTCGCCGTTTTGCTCAACGTGGTTTCTCTCCACGTGAGTTCCGCCTGACGATGACCCGTGGTGATATTGGTAACTATTTAGGTCTGACGGTAGAAACCATCAGCCGTTTACTGGGCCGTTTCCAGAAAAGCGATATTCTGAGTGTGAAAGGTAAGTACATTACTATCGAGAATACCGAAGCTCTGGCCAAACTGGCGGGTAATCCAAGACCAAGTCTGTAACCTGATCAAAACCAGAATAATAAATACCCGATAGATTTCAAGTTGCAGGAAGGCGGTAAGTAACGGCCTCGTAGAGGCCAGGTCTGAGGATCGACCGGGTAACGCAAGCCGCCAGCAAATCCGCAACTTGAAAATTTATTGGTCTGCTTCCCACAGCCACCTATCCTGTTTCCCTTTCATGGTTTACTCTTTAACTAACATACTGTTAATTCACGTTTGTAAGGAGACTCTATGGCAAAGTATCAGAATATTCTGGTTGCTATTGACCCCAATCAGGATGATCAACCTGCACTAAGACGTGCAGTTTACCTTGTGCAGCGCAATGGCGGCACCATCAAAGCATTTTTGGCTATTTATGATCTGTCATATGATATGACCACCCTGCTGTCGCCTGATGAGCGTACCGCAATGCGTAAAGGGGTTATCAGCCAACGTTCCGCATGGATAAGCGAGCAATGCCGCTTTTATCTTGATGCCGGTATTCCAATTGAAATCAAAGTGGTATGGCATAATCGGCCCTATGAGGCCATTATTCAGGAAATCCTGAACGCCAAGCACGATTTGTTGTTAAAAATGGCGCATCAACACGACCGCCTGGAGTCGATTATTTTTACCCCAACCGACTGGCATTTATTGCGTAAGTGCCCATGCCCAGTCTGGATGGTGAAAGACCAACCCTGGCCGGAAGGCGCCACAGCGCTGGTGGCCGTTAACCTCTCAAGTGAAGATCCACTCCATGACCCACTAAATCTCCGTTTGGTCAAAGAGACCAGAGAGTTAGCCGAACATGTCAATCAAACGCCAGTGCATCTGATCAGCGCCTACCCGGTAACCCCGATTAATATCGCCATTGAATTGCCTGATTTTGACCCGAGCGTCTATAACGATGCAATTCGTGGTCAGCATTTGGTTGCGATGAAAGCATTACGCCAGCAATTTGGCATTGATGAAAAATTCACCCATGTTGAAAAAGGTCTCCCTGAAGAGGTTATTCCTGATTTGGCTGAACACTTGCGGGCTGGGGTGGTTGTTCTGGGTACCTTGGGGCGTACTGGGCTATCTGCCGCCTTTATTGGCAATACTACCGAACATGTGATCGACCATCTTAAGTGTGACTTACTGGCAATTAAACCCGAAGGATTTACCTGTCCGATAGAAGGTCATGAAGATCTGGAAGAGATTGAATAACCCTTGTCTGACATCACCCATTGATTAAATCAAAAAGAAGGGCCACCGAATAGGTGGCCCTTGATCTGCGATTCGTAATAACGAATTACAACGCGCGTAAAATTGCTTCTACGCTGTCTTTAGCATCGCCAAACAACATTTGGGTATTTTCTTTAAAGAACAATGGGTTTTGCACGCCAGCATAACCGGTATTCATTGAACGTTTAAAGGCAATAACACTTTGCGCTTTCCATACTTCCAACACCGGCATGCCGGCAATCGGACTACGCGGGTCTTCAAGTGCTGCTGGGTTAACCGTATCGTTGGCACCAATCACCAACACGACATCAGTACTTGGGAAATCATCATTGATTTCATCCATTTCCAGCACTACGTCATAAGGGACCTTGGCTTCAGCCAATAACACGTTCATATGACCTGGCAAACGCCCAGCTACCGGGTGAATACCAAAGCGGACTTTGATGCCCCGCGCTTGTAGTTTTGCAGTAATCTCAGCGACGGGGTATTGTGCCTGTGCCACTGCCATGCCATAACCCGGAGTGATGATAACTGAGCTAGCATTTTTCAGCAGGTCAGCCACTTCTTCAGCCGTGGTTTCACGGTACTCACCCATTTCTTCAGCATTACCGGTTGAAGAACCATCAGTACCAAAGCCACCGGCGATCACACTGATAAATGAGCGATTCATCGCTTTACACATGATGTAAGACAGAATAGCACCGGAAGAACCGACCAAGGCCCCCGTTACAATCAACAGGTCATTGCTCAACATGAAACCTGCGGCAGCCGCAGCCCAACCGGAGTAGGAGTTCAGCATTGAGACCACAACCGGCATGTCAGCACCACCGATAGATGCCACCAAGTGCCAGCCAAAGCCCAAAGCAATCACCGTCATCAATAACAACGCGACCACTTGTAAGCTAACGCTGTCGGTTTTGACGAACAGAATCATCAGCAGGAATGACACAACCAGCGCCACCAGATTCAACTTATGGCGTTGTGGCAACATCAGTGGCTTGGATGAGATAATCCCGCGTAACTTACCAAAGGCGACAATAGAACCGGTGAATGTGACTGCCCCGATAAAGATACCTAAGAAGACTTCGGTCAGATGGATATTCACCATCACCGCGTCCATCACCACCGGGCCGTGATCCAGATAGCTGTTAAAGCCAACCAGAACGGCTGCCAGACCGACGAAACTGTGCAAAATGGCGACCAGTTCTGGCATTTCAGTCATTTCGACTTTCTTCGCCAGATAGATACCAATTGCGCCACCAATCACCATGGCAATGATAATCCAGCCAACATTACCTGAATCCGGCCCAAGGATGGTGGCGATAAGCGCGATGGCCATACCGGTCACACCGAAAGTGTTACCTTGTTTGGATGTTTCGTGGCGCGACAGCCCAGCCAAACTGAAAATAAATAAAATCGCAGCAACTATGTACGCAGCTGTAACGAGACCACTAGACATCAGTTACCCCTATATTTTTGTGTGACATTATTTTTATACCCACCGAGTTTTATACCACTCAGTTTTTACGGAACATTTTCAGCATGCGCTGGGTGACCGTAAAGCCACCAAAAATGTTGATACTGGCAATCAGTACGGCAATAAAGGATAAGAAGCTTACCCAGCCGCCATGGCCAATCTGCAATAATGCGCCGACAACAATAATGCCTGAAATGGCGTTAGTGACTGACATTAAAGGTGTATGTAGTGCATGGCTGACGTTCCACACCACGTAATAACCCACTACGCACGCCAGTGCAAACACCGTAAAGTGAGATAAAAACTCTTTCGGAGCAACATTTGCTAACCAGCCAAACAACACAACGACCAGTGCCATAATGATGTATTTCGGCCATGGCGAGCCAGGCTTGGCGTCTTCTTTCACAATAGGTTCAGCTTTAGCCGCCTGAGGCTGTGCTGATACCTGAATAGGCGGTGCTGGCCACGTTATTTCACCGGTTTTGACCACGGTTACACCGCGAATCACGGTATCTTCGAAATCAATATCTATCTCACCATTTTTCTCTTTACAGAGTAATTTCAGCAAGTTAACCAGGTTAGTTCCGTAAAGTTGCGATGACTGTGTGGGTAAACGGCTGGGTAGATCGGTATAACCGATAATTTTTACGCCATTGTCTGTCACTGTCACTTTATCGGCGACGGTCAGTTCACAGTTACCACCGGTTTGCGCGGCCAGATCAACAATCACACTGCCCGACTTCATGGATGCCACCATCTCTTTGGTGATCAACCGAGGAGCAGGTTTACCCGGAATCAGTGCAGTGGTAACAATGATGTCCACTTCAGCAGCTTGAGCGGCAAACAGTGCCATCTCGGCTTTGATAAAAGCGTCAGACATCACTTTGGCGTAACCATCACCACTGCCCGCTTCTTCCTCAAAGTCCAGCTCAAGGAATTCAGCCCCCATACTCTGAACTTGTTCTTTTACTTCTGGGCGGGTGTCGAATGCACGCACGATAGCACCCATACTCCCTGCCGCCCCGATGGCTGCCAAACCTGCAACCCCAGCCCCGATAATCACCACTTTCGCCGGTGGAACTTTACCCGCGGCCGTAATTTGCCCAGTGAAGAAGCGACCAAATTCATGGGCAGCTTCAACAATGGCACGATAGCCGGCTATATTTGCCATTGAACTGAGCGCATCCATCGATTGCGCGCGAGATATGCGCGGCACTGAATCCATGGCCAATACGGTTACCTGACGCTCCGCTAACTTTTGCAGTAATTCCGGGTTTTGAGCTGGCCAGATAAAACTGGCTAACGTACTCCCGGCGCGCATCAGGCTAATTTCTTCCTCAAGGGGCGCATTCACTTTGAGGATAAGGTCGGATTGCCACACATCGGTGGTATCCGTAATGGTGGCACCCGCTTCCTGGTACGCCGCATCGTCGAAGCTGGCTAAGTGACCAGCTCCACTTTCAATCGCCACGGTGAAGCCTAATTTCAGCAGTTGTTCCACCGTTTTCGGCGTTGCTGCAACACGGGCTTCATTGGCCAACCGCTCTTTTGGTACACCAATACGCATAATGTTCCCTTTTTACCTGTCTTTGATGATGAGTATTGCCATATCCATCTTACTCGGCGTTGCTGGGACGTTAGCGACCTACACTCACCCGAACCACTGACGTGGGATTCGTTTGCTTGCAGCCTACCGGCAACACCCACTAATTTGGGTATGCTTCAGTTCTATTTGGTTACTGATAAACCTGCTTTGCTACAGCTCCCTATAACCTACTGAAAATGTGACTGATGATCCATATCTGTGTGTGCTTCTGGTGCAGTTTTTGCACTAAAACTGGCAGGCGGAAAGAACTCTCTATAATTCACTACAAAAATAATATTTACCAGCGGCTTGTCCTGCAACTTTGCACCAAAATAACAAGCCGGACAATAATGAGGCAGCCCAGTAATGGCGCGGCAGCAGGTTAGCAAAATGTAAATAATCAGCACTTATGACGTTAAAGCAATTATTCGTAAAGCTTATCCCTATTATTGCTGTAAAGTACCGGCGGGCTAATCTTCAGAATTGATATACTAAGTCATATAAATTGCTGAGACACCCGCCATTATTACATGTAATAATCATCTGCTATTCTGTTACACATCAATTGTTCCGCACGTATCAACGTTAATGCGCAAGGCGAAAGGATTTTTTATGAAGCTGAAATACACGATCATCGCATCGGCATTGCTATCACTCACCGCGCTTTCTGCTGCACAAGCGGCAAAAGAACTCGCGCCTGAGCAAGCAGCAGCCATTAAGCCATTTGATCGCATTACTATTACTGGCCGATTTAATGCAATAAATGAAGCAGCGGATGCGGTATCCCGCCGTGCTGACAAATTGGGTGCAGACTCCTTCTATATTCAGGATATCAACAGCAACAATAATGGCGGCAACTGGCGTGTAACGGCCGATGTTTATCATAACGATGCAGCGGAAGTGAGCAAAGAAACCCAGTATCGCGTCTTTAATGATGTGAAAGAATTGCCAAAAGCAGAAGCCTACGCGCTTCAGCCTTATGATACCGTTTCTGTTAGTGGCTTCTTCCGCAGCCAGCCTGATATCAACGATGCCATTTCAAAAGCGGCAAAAGAGAAAGGGGCATACTCCTTCTTTATCGTGCGTCAGGTTGATGCAAACCAAGGCGGCAACCAGTTTGTGACGGCATATGTTTATAAAGCAGATGCGGCAAAACGTGTTGTTCAGAGCCCGGATGTTATTCCTGCCGATTCTGATGCTGGCCGTGCGGCACTGGCTGCCGGTGGCGCAGCTGCTGCCAACGTTGAAATCCCAGGTGTTGCCTCTTCAGGTACGCCAAGTGCTGATGTGGGCCGTTTCTTCGAAACGCAATCATCAACCGGCAAACGTTACACTGTCACCCTGAATGATGGTACTCAAATTCAGGAGCTGAATAACACGACAGCCGCACAGATGGTGCCGTTTGATTCTATTACCTTTAGCGGTCACTACAACAGCATGACTGACGTATCTCATGAAGTGGCTAAACGTGCTGCGGCAAAAGGTGCGAAGTATTACCATGTGACTCGCCAGTGGCAGAACCAAAGTGGTGGTAACCTGAGTGTTAGCGCTGACTTGTTCAAATAAGTTTGCTTAAATCGTTACTGTAAGGGCAGCTATGTGCTGCCTTTTTTTATGTGTCTGTTGTTGTCCTGCTTCTTATTGGTACGGACTGAATAATTTTTTGCCCAAATCGCATAACCAATCATTGCATGATCGCGTTCCACTCCGTAAAATCTCCCAAAAAATTTGGGGCTATTATCTGTCAATTATCGATAATCTTTCCTCATATAATGCTGCTTACAAGTCAGTAACCATTCATTAATACTTTCAAAACCAGGATCCATAATTGGAAAAAAAACTCGGCCTGACTGCGCTAACCGCGCTGGTGCTTAGCTCAATGCTGGGAGCAGGTGTCTTCAGCTTACCGCAAAATATGGCAGAAGTTGCCAGCCCTGCGGCACTGCTTATCGGCTGGAGTATTACCGGCGTGGGGATCATCTTCCTGGCGTTTGCCATGCTGTTACTGACGCGCTTGCGCCCTGATCTCGATGGCGGAATATTCACCTATGCCAAAGAAGGCTTTGGTGATCTTATCGGTTTTTTCTCAGCCTGGGGTTACTGGCTATGCGCCGTTATTGCTAATGTCTCTTACTTAGTAATTGTTTTTGCTGCATTAAGCTTCTTTACTGATAAATCGGGTCACATTATCTTCGGTGAAGGGAATACTTGGCAGGCATTGCTGGGAGCCTCCTTCCTGCTATGGTTGGTGCATGCACTGGTTCTGCGCGGTGTCCAAACCGCCGCCAGTATTAACCTGGCCGCCACCTTGGCAAAACTGCTGCCTATCGGTGGCTTTATTGTGTTGGCAGGCCTGGCATTCAGCCTTGATACTTTCAGTTTTGATTTTAGTGGTGTCGCGCTGCATACCCCGGTCTGGCAGCAGGTTAAGGACACCATGCTAATAACGCTCTGGGTCTTTATTGGTGTGGAAGGCGCAGTCGTTGTTTCGGCCCGCGCACGCAATAAAAAAGATGTGGGTCGGGCAACCATGTTAGCCGTGCTTTCTGCCCTGTGCGTTTATTTGCTCATTACCCTATTGTCTCTTGGCGTAGTGCCGCGGGCTGAGTTAGCAGGTATGCGTAATCCGTCGATGGCTGGAATTATGGTCGAGATGATTGGCCCTTGGGGTGAAGTCATCATTGCCACTGGGCTCATTATTTCTGTGTGTGGCGCTTATCTTAGCTGGACCATTATGGCTGCTGAAGTGCCGATGGTTGCAGCTAAGCACGGGGCTTTTCCCAAAATGTTCCGCCATCAGAATAAAAACAATGCACCGGCACAATCTTTGTGGTTAACCAACTGCGCAGTACAGGTGGCTCTGATTCTGATTTGGCTGACGGGCAGCAACTACAATACCTTACTAACAATTGCGTCAGAAATGATTCTGGTACCCTATTTCCTCGTGGGAGCCTTCTTATTTAAAGTCGCCTTAAAACGTCATGACTGGCGTTTGATTGTTGCTGCCAGTGGCGCGTGCTTGTATGGTTTGTGGTTAATTTATGCTGCCGGGTTAGTGTACCTGCTGTTGTCCGTTCTGTTATATGCCCCAGGATTATTGGTATTTATTTATGCGCGCAAAGGGCATGAAGGGCTGAAATTACTCAATACCGTGGAGCGAGCGGCTATCGGCCTGGTGTTGATTGCAACTATTCCAGCAACCTGGTTCGCGATGCATTAAGCCCGAATAAAAGCGGCGAAAAATAAGATCTCAAATGGGCTGACCGCGTTACCTCAGTTTGCCCGTTTGAGTATCGTCTGTTAACTAATGATTAGTTGCCCCCGCCAAATCCACCGATAAACACTCCCCCTGCTGGCTTAATTTTATCGATTCCGGCAATTTTTGTTTAATCTCGCCGAGTTGAGCAGTCTCCAAAGGGTAAGGCAACTGGATATCCAACACCGTAATGCCCTGTTGTTCGGCTAGCCGAATCAAGCGAACAATATTGGTTTGGTCATTAAGCTGGGTAGATAATACCTGTAAGGCCAATGCGTTAAGCCGCTCTTGCGGTGTTTTTTCCGATTCAGTCTGCGATTTTACTACCATGCCAAATATCGGCATAACACCATAAATCGCATCGATAAAACTCCACCGTTTTTTGCATGATGCGGCTAAAAATTCCGTGTAATTGAAACAAACCTTTTCACTGTGCGCTGGCGCACCAATGTGTTCGCCACTCATCCCTCAGTCCTCAGCTGATCGATACAGCTATTCATTAATCGTAAGTATTGATATATAAACGATAGGCGCAACAAAATAGAGATGACGATATAATCACTTTTATTAATATAATGAAATGATTTGCCTGTTGTCTAGCAATCACTCATCAGCATTAATGATAAGCGGAATAAATAACATGCATAGTATTGCTGTCAACTGCGCGCTATGCTGAATTCTGGCACCTTTATAAACTGAAAAACATGACCAAAATTGTTTTTGTGGAAGACGACCCGGAAGTCGGAAAATTGATTGCGGCCTATCTGGGTAAGCATGACATTGATGTGTTTGTAGAACCCCGTGGCGATACTGCCCAGGCGGTGATTGAACAACAACAACCGGACTTGGTATTGCTTGATATCATGTTGCCAGGAAAAGATGGCATGACGCTGTGTCGTGATTTGCGGCCGGTTTATGAGGGGCCGATTGTGCTACTGACCTCGCTTGACAGTGATATGAACCATATTCTGTCGCTTGAAATGGGCGCAAATGACTATATTCTCAAAACCACACCACCCGCAGTACTGCTAGCACGCCTACGGCTACATCTTCGCCAGCATAACCAGCAACAAAGCAAAGAGATCATTAGTCCGCCATTTACCGGTCATAATGCGATTCATTTCGGCTTACTGTGTATCGATCCGGTAAACCGCCAAGTTAATCTTAATGATGAAGAGATAACATTATCCACGTCTGATTTTGATTTGTTATGGGAGTTAGCTACCCATGCAGGAATAATAATGGACCGTGAAGCGCTACTGAAAAATTTACGCGGAGTCAGCTACGACGGCATGGACCGCAGTATAGACGTTGCCATCTCGCGTTTGCGGCGCAAACTCTATGACAATGCTTTCGAGCCATTTCGCATCAAAACCGTGCGTAATAAAGGCTATTTATTCGCCCCCAATGCCTGGGAGTCCGTGCAACAATGAGGAAGC
The DNA here is from genome assembly GCF_048593855.1 of Yersinia sp. 2542 StPb PI. Lineage (NCBI taxonomy): Bacteria > Pseudomonadati > Pseudomonadota > Gammaproteobacteria > Enterobacterales > Yersiniaceae > Yersinia > Yersinia sp. 2542 StPb PI. The sequence goes on along the minus strand of NZ_JAZGQA010000030.1, from coordinate 9,844 downwards.
TATTTATTCAGTTTTTCTTATTGCTGTTCGTCTGTTTTATGGTGATGGCGATGCTGGTCGGTTTGGTTTACAAAGTCACCGCAGAGCGTGCTGGCCGGCAGTCATTAGATGACCTGATGAAAAGTTCACTTTCGTTGATGCGCAGTGAATTGCGAGAAATTCCCCTGAAGGATTGGAATAAAACCATTGCTACACTGGATTTAAATCTTTCCTTTCAGTTGCATATAGAACCTCTCGATAAACGAGATCTCGGCGAGCGTTTGAATAAACGCCTGCGTGCCGGTGAAATTATTGCGTTAGATGATGAATATACTTTCCTGCAACGTATCCCACGCAGTCACTACGTTCTTGCTGTCGGCCCAGTCCCCTATTTATTTTATTTGCATCAAATGCGCCTGCTCGACTTGGCCTTATTAATCCTGATTGGTATGTCCTTAGCGCTGCCAGTATTCTTGTGGATGCGCCCGCACTGGAAAGACCTCCTGAAACTGGAGAATGCGGCTCAGCGACTGGGGGCTGGCTATCTTGACGAGCGAACCCATTTTGATCCTACGTCCAGTTTAAACCGCTTAGGCGTGGCGTTTAATCAAATGGCTGACAATATCAATACTCTGATTGTTAGCAAGAAATTACTCATTGATGGTATTGCTCATGAACTCCGCACACCGCTCGTGCGTTTACGTTATCGTTTAGCGATGAGTGACAACCTGACAGAAAGTGAACAATTGGCTTTAAATCATGATATTGGCCAGTTAGAAGCACTGATTGATGAGTTACTGACCTACGCTCGATTGGACCGCCCGCAGGTTTCCCTTAATCTGGAACCCATCGACCTACCCGCCTGGTTAACAGCAAAAGTCGTGGATATGCGCTTAATCCATAGTGATCGGGAAATCGAACTCGATATCCCCCATCGCGGTGACTTTGGTGCTGTTGACCTGCGTCTGATGGAGCGTGTATTAGATAATCTGGTTAATAACGCGCTACGCTATTCCACTCAACGACTACGTATCGGATTATGGTTTGATGGTGACAACGCCTGCTTGCAAGTTGAAGATGATGGGCCTGGTATCCCTTTGGAAGAGCGCGCACGCGTTTTTGAGCCTTTTGTTCGCCTCGATCCCAGTCGCGACCGGGCAACAGGAGGCTGTGGCCTGGGCTTGGCGATTGTTCACTCCATCGCACTGGCTTATCAGGGCAGTATCTCCGTCGATGCCAGTTCATTAGGCGGTGCCAGTTTCCGGTTCTGTTGGCCGGTAAAAAGCCTTTACTCACTGTCCGTTGCTCAAGATTAAGCACTAACTTTTACTTTGGAGTGTTTTATGACCACCGCTTACCACCACCTGCGTACAACCTTTACCCGTCTTGCACGTTTCGAACACCTGTCGGCTATTGCCGGATGGGATATGCAGACTATGATGCCAGCGAAAGGTAATCTTGCCCGCTCAGAAGCGATGGCGGAGCTAAATGTCTTACAACACCAGATATTAACGGCCAACCAGGTTGGTGAGTGGTTAAAACAAGCTGAGCAAGAAACGCTTGATGATATTGCGCAGGCAAATTTATGCGAAATGCGTCGCCATTATGACAATGCAGTCCTGCTGCCAGAAGCACTGGTAGAAGCTAAATCACTGGCAGGTGCGCGATGTGAGCATGCATGGCGGCAACAGCGTATCGCTAATGATTGGCATGGTTTTGCAAAAAACTTGCGGGAAGTGGTCAAACTCAGCCGTGAAGAAGCCTCGATACGTTCTCAGGCGGCTGGTATCTCGGGTTATGACGCATTACTTAATCTCTATGAACCAGGGACTAACAGTGCCGATTTAGACCGTATATTTGGTGATCTTAAGCAATGGCTACCTGACCTATTACAAAAAGTGACGGCTAAACAAGCCAATGAAAACTGCCTGATACCACAGGGCCCTTTTGACGTGGAAAAACAGCGTCAGCTTGGGTTACAAGTGATGAAAGTACTCGGTTTTGACTTTGACGGCGGGCGGGTCGATGTCAGTGTACATCCGTTCTGCGGTGGTGTTCCTCAAGACGTACGCATTACAACTCGTTATAACGAACAAGAATTTCTCAGTTCATTAATGGGTATTGTGCATGAAACAGGCCATGCCCGTTATGAGCAAAATCTACCACGTGAATGGTTAGGGCAACCCATTTCCCATGCACGGTCAACCGCCATCCATGAGTCCCAAAGCTTACTGTTTGAGATGCAATTAGCACGTAGTAATGAATTCTTACAAGTGATCCGCCCACTGGTAGCAAACCAATTTGGCGATCAACCCGCTTTTGCGCAACAGAACTTCATAGTTCTCAATCAACGGGTTAAAACGGGTTTTATTCGAGTTGATGCCGATGAAGTGAGCTATCCTGCCCATGTTATATTGCGTTATGAAATCGAAAAAGCGTTGATCAGTGGTGAAATCGAAGTAGATGATATCCCTATGCTGTGGAATGAGAAAATGCAGCAATACCTCGGTATTAATACTGAGGGTAATTACCGTAATGGATGTATGCAAGATATCCATTGGACCGATGGTGCTTTTGGCTATTTCCCAACGTATACATTGGGTGCAATGTATGCAGCGCAACTGTTCCAAACTGCCCGTGATGCTATTCCGGGGCTGGATAAGAGTATCGCTAGTGGCGATCTCAGCGCCCTATTCACCTGGTTACAACAGAATATCTGGCAGCATGGCAGCCGTTACTCAACCGCAGAATTAATGACCAAGGCTACCGGTGAAACACTTAACCCTCGCTACTTCCGCCAACATTTAGAGCGGCGTTATTTGTAATTTATTGCGTGTTGGTCTGCGCCTAACCTCTCATTAGGGTTGGGCGCCCCTCTCCCTGCATAACTCAAATTACATCCCACTATCAAGCGACGTTGATGTTACATAAGACGATAAGTTTATTAAAACGCTTACTGTATGTTGTAACTAAAACAAGTGATTTTGTCGGTTATTTATCTGGTTTATTACCGTTGTACAATCGGTTACAAGCCGAAACCAATGACTCACGGAAGCCAGTATATATTTCCTCTACTCTCTTTATAACGACCCAACGGGGCCGATATACAAACAGAACACTGAGGAATAAATTATGAAAACAGTATTAGCTCTGATTGTTGCTGCAACCTTGGGTGTATCATCTATAGCAANAGCCGCCGACACCGTTGCACCACCGGCGGCACCCGTTGTTACAGCACCAGTAGCTCATAATGCACCGGCTAAAACCATGCACCACAAGAAAGCTAAAAAATCTGATTCGATGAAAAAAATGGATAAAGCAGCCCCAGTGCAAAAAGCACAGGCGGCCAAAAAACACCATAAAAAAGCGACACACAGTAAGTCTGCTCCAACCGCAGTGCCAGTGACCAAATAGCGGCAGCATTTAACTTGTGAAAGCCACAACAGGCTCTCACGATTGACCTGCAACAGCGATTCACTCGACACCCGGTTTACCGGGTGTTTTTTATTAGGAGTGCTGATAATGCTGCGCCATTATTTATTTGAAATCACTTTAGCCATATTAGTTATTTGCGGTCTGATCACATTATTCTTTTATTTATAGTACCAACGGCCGATAGCGCTCTAAAATTATCGAAAAATCAATTACTGACAACATATGACACAACTTATTATGTCTATAGTTAGCGCTAGTGGAGCTGTGATTAGCCGTCTAATCAGCAGGTCTCAGGTGTGTTAATGGATAACCTTTGGTCAGTAAATAAAGGCAAGGCTAATTATTTATGCGTTTATCTTCATTATTGCTATTGAGTCTGTTGCCACTTTCCATCTCTATGGCTTTAGCCCTTCCCCCCACTGACAAGCCGGATGACGAAAGCAGCATTGCGGATCAAACCACGTTGTTCTTCGGGAAAGATGACCGTACAGCGATAACAAACAGTACGGAGTGGCCGTGGCAAGCCATCGGGCAAGTTGAAACAACCAGTGGCAACCTTTGCACAGCAACGTTAATCTCCCCTCGTCTGGCGCTCACCGCAGGCCATTGCGTTCTTACCCCACCGGGGAAAATTGATCGCGCGGTTGCCTTACGTTTTATGTCTCATGATGGTCATTGGAAGTACCAGATTACCCGACTGGAAACGCTGGTTGATGCCAAATTAGGTAAAAAACTTAAACCTGATGGCGATGGTTGGATAGTTCCACCCGCCGCCGCCGCTTATGATTTTGCACTTATTCGGTTAACTAACACAAAGCCTATCCCGATTAAGCCGTTACCGCTTTGGGATGGAACCTCAAGTGAGCTGACACAAGCGCTTAAATTGGTTAATCGTAAGATAACTCAAGCGGGTTATCCCCTTGATCATCTTGAAACTTTATACAGCCATGAAGACTGTCTGGTTACCGGTTGGGCACAACAGGGCGTACTCTCACACCAATGCGATACCTTGCCAGGTGACAGTGGTTCCCCACTATTACTAAAAAATGGCGACGCGTGGTCTTTAATTGCGATTCAAAGTTCTGCACCGGCCGCCAAAGACCGCTATCTTGCGGATAACCGCGCCCTGGCGGTAACGGCGATTAGAGAACGGTTAAAAACGCTCGCTAAAAATGCAGCAAAGTGACCACTTTATTCAGTGATACACAGAGTGAGGGATATCCCCTATTTCTTACTGACACAATGGGGCTTTTGGTTGAATTTGAAAACAAAAGTCCCACCTAATGCTGCTGCGTAACGGCTCAACGTGGTGAGGTTGGGAGAAATGATACCTTTCTCCATACGACTGATATTTTGTTTTTTCAGCCCTGCTCGTTGCGCCACTTCCTCTTGTGTTAAATTACATTGCTGACGGGCAGCTTTCAGCTCAGTCATCATGGCGTCGCGAATCTGCAAGTCTGTGTAAGCTTCTTTGACCTGAGGATGATTTAAAGCATCTGCTTTAATCTCAGCAAAAGAAATAATGTCAAAGTCATCTTGTTTTTTCATGGTTGCAATCTCCGTTTGATTTCCTTCATCCGCTGATAAGCCAACATCAGTGTTCGTCTTGGGGTCTTTTGCGTCTTCTTTTGTAAGATATGAATGATGTAAACCTGCCGACCCAGGTGGTAAAAGAAAAAACCACGCCCGCCCCCCTCTCTAGCACTAACCCGCAACTCCTTTAGCCCGCGCCCAATATCCCGCACCTCTGGCTCCCGCAACTCATGACCATAAGCCTCTAACTCATCCATAGCTTTAATCAGAGCCGCCTGAATGCCTACAGGTAATTTAAACAACTCGCGCTGTGCCAACCTCAACAAACAAATTTGATACATAAGCAATCCCTGCGCTGGAAAAACTCTATCAAACTCACCATAGGTAATCAAATATGGTGACCCTAAAGCAGACAAACTTTAACCCAATGGTCTGATTTGTCAGTATCTATATAGCGGGAGTTCAAGAAAGGAGGCAATAACGCCGCGGCCATGCAGCCCAGTTAATTTACAATTCTCGAGAGGCTTCGCATCAACATCAGCAAGTTTCATCTATTACATAGTTGACATGCAGATAAAAATAGATGAATCATAAAGATAGTGAATTTTATAGCGGTATATTAGGAAGGAATTTAGTCAGTAAGAGACTCCGCGCCTAAATCAATGATACTTAGAACGCGGAGTGATATTAATCGCTAATCAGGCAGAAAGCTGTTCGATAGTTTGCAGAATACGCTTGTCAGAAATAGGGTAAGCTGTCCCCAATTGCTGAGCAAATAAGCTCACACGCAGTTCTTCAATCATCCAGCGAACTTCTTTAACTTCTTCATCTTGCTGGCGTTTTGGCGGCAATTTATGCAGCCATTGCTGCCACATCTGTTGCACGTGTTCTACGCGTAGCATTTGGGCACGATCACGATGCGGGTCCATAGCCAGCTTTTCCAATCGGCGCTCAATCGCTTGCAGATAACGCAGTGTATCCGGCAGACGTTTCCAACCATTATTGGTCACGAAACCACGATAAATAAGCCCCCCTAGCTGGGCTTTAATATCAGAGAGAGCCAATGCCATTGAGATATCTATCCGGCCTTTCAGTCGCTTATTAATACTGAATACCGTCGTCAGAATTTGTTCAACTTGCTTGGCAATCTCAACCACCGTGTCATTCAGTTCAGCACGAACCTTTTCCTGTAGTCGAGCGAACTCCGCCTCTTGCCATGCGGGGCCACCATACTGCGCAACTAACTTATCCACACCACAAGCTATGCAGTCATCAATCAGGTCCAACACTTTGCCATAAGGATTGAAATAGAGCCCGAGCTTGGATTTGTTCGGCAATTTCTCATGTAAATACTTTATAGGGGATGGGATATTCAATAATAGTAAACGTCTTGTCCCCTGCCACATAGCTTGTTGTTGCTGAGATTCTGTATCAAACAAGCGAATAGCGACACTGCCTTTTTCATCCACCAGTGCCGGGTATGCCTTGACTTCATAGCCACCACGACGCTGCTCATAGCACAGCGGTAGATCACCGAAACTCCAGATATGTAAGTCAGTTTGTTCAATACCATCGTCGGCAACGGCGGACAATGTTTCCTGCACTTTCTCTTGTAACTGTAGCTTCAAGGCAGCAAGGTCTTTACCTTCACGCAAAATACGATTTTTATCATCGAGCACACGGAAGGTTATTTTAAGATGATCTGGCACTTGGTCCCATTGCCAACTATCACGTGACACTGTCACACCCGTCATGCGCCGCAGTTCACGCTCTAATGCATCGAGCAGCCCCACCTCCATCGGGGTAACGCGAGCCAGAAACGCCTCAGCATAATTGGGCGCGGGGACAAAATTGCGCCGCACCGGTTTAGGCAAAGACTTGATCAGTGCAATCACTAATTCACGCCGAATCCCCGGTATCTGCCAATCAAAACCCTGCTCTTGGATCTGATTAAGGATGGGCAACGGAATATGTACGGTTACCCCATCAGCGTCAGTACCGGGTTCAAATTGGTAGGAAAGCCGTAACTTAAGCGAACCCTGATACCAAAAGTTGGGATAGTCGAGCGGGTTAACTTTGTTCGCGCCATCTTTGATAAGCATGGTTTTTTCAAAGTTCAATAACTCTGGCTGTGTCTGGCTGGTTTTCTTCCACCAGCTATCAAAATGACGGGCTGAAATAACCTCGCGACCAATTCGCTGGTCATAGAAGTTAAACAGTGTCTCATCATCCACCAGAATATCGCGCCGACGTGATTTGTGCTCCAACTCTTCAACTTCAGCCAATAGTTTGAGATTGGCACGGAAAAAAGCGTGACGCGTTTGCCAATCCCCCTCCACCAAGCCATGACGAATAAACAGCTCACGGCATAGCGGTGGGTCAATCGGGCCGTAATTGATTTTGCGCTCAGCAACTATGGGTAAACCGAATAGGGTGACTTTCTCACTGGCCATCACCGCACCCTGTGCTTTCTCCCAATGCGGATCACTATAATGGTGTTTCACCAAATGCTGCGCCAAAGGTTCGATCCATTCTGGCTCGATGCGGGCAGCAATGCGGCCCCATAAGCGACTGGTTTCGACCAGCTCAGCCACCATGCTCCATTTCGGCGGTTTTTTAAATAAGCCGGAACCGGGGAAGATAGCAAACCTTGCGTTACGAGCACCGGTATACTCTTGCTTTTCAACATCTTTTTGGCCGATATGAGATAACAAACCGGTCAATATCGCGGTATGCACGCTACGGTAGTCGGCTGCAACACTATTCACCGGAATACCCAGTTCTTTCACCACCTGGCGCAGTTGCGTGTAGATATCCTGCCATTCGCGCACCCGCAGATAGTTGAGAAAGTCACTGCGGCACAGTTTACGGAACTGCGCTGATGACAACTCTTTTTGCTGCTCTTTCAGGTAATCCCATAAGTTAACAAATGCCAGGAAATCAGAATCCTTATCCGCAAAGCGACGATGTTTTTCATCAGAAGCCTGCTGCTTATCCATTGGCCGTTCACGCGGGTCCTGAATCGACAACGCCGAGGTAATGATCATCAATTCGCGGACACTGCCACTTTTCTGTGCTTCCAGCACCATCCGTGCCAGACGAGGGTCGACGGGCAATTGCGCTAATTGCCGCCCCAGCGGGGTCAGTTGTTGATGACCATTATCGGCGGTTTGTATCGCACCCAGTTCTTCCAGTAACCGAACACCATCTTGGATATTGCGTTTATCGGGGGCTTCCACAAACGGGAATGCCGCAATATCACCCAGACCGAGTGAGGTCATTTGCAAAATGACGGAGGCCAGGTTGGTTCGTAGAATTTCCGGGTCAGTAAACTCTGGGCGAGAGAGGAAGTCCTGCTCAGAATAAAGACGGATACAGATACCGTCTGACACACGGCCACAACGTCCTTTACGCTGATTAGCTGACGCCTGAGACACCGGCTCGATAGGCAACCGCTGCACCTTAGTACGGAAGCTATAACGGCTGATGCGAGCTGTACCGGGGTCAATCACGTACTTAATCCCAGGTACGGTGAGCGAGGTTTCGGCCACGTTGGTCGCCAATACAATTCGCCGCCCATGATGCGACTGGAACACCCTATTCTGCTCACTGTTTGATAAGCGGGCATAGAGTGGTAGCACTTCCGTATGAGGCAGATTTTGCTTCATCAATGCATCAGCGGTATCACGAATCTCACGCTCACCACTCATAAAGATCAGAATATCGCCAGGGCTTTCATGGCCTAACTCATCAACCGCATCAAAAATAGCCTGTAGTTGGTCACGTTCAACATCATCGGCATCATCCACAATAGGGCGATAACGTACTTCGACCGGATAGGTGCGGCCAGAAACCTCGATAATAGGGGCATTATTGAAATGCTGGGAGAAACGCTGCGGATCAATGGTCGCCGAAGTGATAATCACTTTTAGATCTGGGCGTTTGGGTAATAATTCACGCAAATAGCCCAAGATGAAATCAATGTTCAGGCTACGTTCATGGGCTTCATCGATAATCAACGTGTCATATTGCATCAACAGACGATCTTGCTGAATTTCAGCCAACAAAATCCCGTCGGTCATCAACTTAACCAGCGTGTTTTCACCCACTTGATCGTTAAAACGCACTTTATAACCGACACAACCGCCCAGGGAGGTATCCAGTTCATCCGCAATACGGTTTGCGACGGTGCGCGCAGCCAGACGACGTGGTTGAGTATGGCCGATCACCCCTTGCACGCCCCGCCCCAGCTCCAGGCAAATTTTCGGCAACTGGGTGGTTTTACCGGAACCGGTTTCACCGGCGACGATCACCACCTGATGGTCACGAATAGCATGGTAGATATCTTGCTTTTTCTGGCTGACTGGCAAGTTTTCAGGATAAGTTATCGCCGGACAAGCAGCTCGACGACGAATAACCCGCTGCATGGCGGTTGCTATATCAGCCTCAAGCTCGAGGGTAATCGCCTCTACGGCCTGTGGATTATTAATTTTTCGTGCGCCTTGCAGCCGACGCCGCAGGCGTTGTTGGTCACGGAGCATCAACTCACCGAGTTGGGTGGATAATGCTGCGAGCGAAGATTTCACGTTCTGTGTTCCTTGTTACGATGCGGCTGCAACCTACGGTATCAGCCCAATGATTTTATGCTATGAGTTTGATTGGCCGATATTTTTTATTAATCGGTATCAATTTTTAACCTGCCAATACACCCATTTTCGACGCCAAATAGATGAGTGACCCATAGCTTTTATTAGATAAACCCTTACCCGATATGGTAACACAGCCTCGGATTACGCTGTAACCCGGCGGAAATTTCCTATCTGATTATCATCATTCAATTAAATCGAACAAAGAACGCAAAATATTGCGCTATCACTTATAGAAAAATATTAATAAA
>NZ_JAZGQA010000309.1:0-2932 GCF_048593855.1 Yersinia sp. 2542 StPb PI | reverse complement strand
TCGGTCTAGGGAAATGGCTCTTGGGAGAGAGCCGTGCGCTAAAAGTTGGCATTAACGTAGGCTTATTCAGCCGTACTCCTTAAGCGTAGTCGAGTACATGTGTTTCGCCAACTTGGCAATAGAACTAATTAATTACGGTTGTAAACTAATCTGAATGGCGAAAACTCAAACCTATTACTAGTAATAGTAATCATTTGAAAAATACGGGTTAATATTGGTGAGTCTCACAATCTCAGGTTTAATTTTGACACAATGACATTGCACGCTGCTGGAAAGGCGCCAAACTCATCTTCTGCCCAGGGTTGTTACTGTCATCTAACAACAAAATATCTAACGGCTTCGCTAATACAAGGCCAGATTTCATCTGCTCGGTAGCAATATCATTGAGGGGATATTGCGCTAACGTACTCGGGTTAATCACAAATAAAGCATTACCTGGGCGGCATTCCAGCATCACTTCTTCCCGGGTAAATGCCCATTGCTTACCAAATTCAAATTTACTGACCGTCACTATCTTTCCAGCAGCAATAGCGTTAATTGATAGCATCAGCAACGATAACGTCAGCACAAAACCTTTCATCTTAATTATCCTCAATTAATTGATTGCTTAGATTTTCTCGCATCCAAATGCTCCAATGCAAGCTCAGTAGCAATATCTGTTACTTATAGCTTTACCCTATACCGGTGCCATAGTGGCAAAAACACTGACTAAGAGTAATACCGCTACACCGAGAATAATTTCCACACAACTATTTACCACTAGCCAATAGTGAGCTTTAGCGGGTAATTGCTTAAGCAATGGAACGATGAGATAACGATTAATCAGTGCAACAATAATCATAAACATCACCAATATCACTTTGCAGAGCAGAAGTATCTGATAAGTAGATGTCAGCGTCAGCGCGGTATCGCCCAGTATAATGATGCTGTTAATAACACCACTCGCCAGTACCAATACTACGGCCAGATGTCCCCAGCTTGAGAATCGAATCAACGTAGTGATTGCTTCACGTTTGACATCATTATTGCGGGTATAAACGAGGCAAATCAGCAGCGCTGGCAAGCAACCCAGCCAGTAACCCGCACTGAGCAGATGTATGATTTGATTAGTTTGGTGAATCCATCCCACTACTCCGGCATGCATCGCCGCATGCCCGGTAAAAGCAAGACTCGCGAGTAACAGCGTTGAGCAGCCCGCTATCAGTCGATAGTTGCTACGAGTTGAACCCAGCAACACTATCCACATAATCAAAATGGATAAACCCATATGCCATTGCCACACCTGGCCGAAGCGTGTACCAAATACCGACCACCAAACGGTCAATCGATAAGTATCAGCCCAACCATCACCCATCATTCCAGCCTGAACGGCTAAAAGCCCCACGGCAGAAATAAGCCCCAGAAAAGTACTGAAGATAAGTAGAGGTGACAGACGGTTTTTGAGTATTGAAGAGAATCGATCTGGTGCTAATACAGCGGTGAATATACTGATGCCAAACATCAGCATCACCGCCAGAAAATGCAAGAAGCGACACAGAACGAATAGAGCCGCCAGAGACATATTATTTCACAGTGAAGCTGTATGTGCCTTTGGTTTTATGACCATCGACAGACACCACGTGCCATGAAACATTATATTTCCCTGCCGTTAATGCATGATCAATAGGCAAAATCAACTGTGTGTTATTCACCGGATCCAATTTTAACGCACCAGTTTTCACTACATTGTTATCAGGCCCGGTAACTTTCACGTCACTGAAATTGAGTTCAATACCTTCAGAGAAACCCAGCGTCACTGCTTCTGGTGCTGAACCGATAGTGGTATCGGCAGCCGGCGACTCTATCTTCAGGTGTGCGTGAGCCAGAGCTTGCTGGCTAGATAGCCCAACAAACAACACAATAAGCGCCGAAAGCATGCGGCAAGAAGAACGGACTTTGCGAATAAACATAGTATCCCTTAATCAATGGGGAAAAGAATCAATCTGCTACCAACCATATCCTATATTGGCAGCGCGAACCCCTATCACTTCCAGTCAATTGCACTACCTGTGAGATAGCACACAAAACAAAACGCCAAATTCTGAGTGGTGATTGAAATATCACCAATAATTGGGCAGCAATTCAACTCACTGCCTTGTCGTTATTGCAAATGATAACGATTTGAATATGGCAAGTCGAGAAACCATAGCTAAACAATATGCAATTAGCACGAAAACAATAAGATGGAGGGAGTTGTGTAGCTAAGTTAGCGGGGGGAAAACGAAAATCGCAGTTCCTGATTCTGTTGATCGAGAATCAAAAACTGCGTCAATCACTCTAACAATACAGTTTAAGCTTGAACGTGGCTTTGGGCCGCCATTGTTTTCAGATCTTTATCAACGAAGAACAATGAATTACCGCTGTTACCCACCAAGGCCAGTTTATCAAGAATGGATTTGAACAGTTTTTCTTCTTCATGCTGCTCAGCCACATACCATTGCAGGAAATTGAACGTGGAATAATCGTGGTTTTCCATTGCTGCATGAGCGAGTTCATTAATTTGAGTAGTAATAAGCTGCTCATGCTCGTAAGTCTGCTTGAATACATCAGCCAGAGAAGCAAAATCAATTGGTGGGGCGCTGATCGTACCCAAAACCGGCATAGAGCCTGTTCCGCTGAGATATTCGAACAAACGCTGCATGTGTTGCATCTCTTCTTGAGAATGCTCTTTTAAAAATGCCGCAGCACCTTCAAAACCTTTATCGCTGCACCAGGCACTCATTTGCAGGTAAAGATTCGCAGAGTAAAATTCCAGATTAAGCTGCTCATTGAGCTTTTTTGCCATTTCTGTTTTCAACATAATAATTCCCTTATTTTTATAATGCAGGTAAGTGACGATTATTTTTCGTATTATGCCAAGATAAATACAAAATAAGAACACCCCATTTACAAT
>NZ_JAZGQA010000308.1:0-2938 GCF_048593855.1 Yersinia sp. 2542 StPb PI | reverse complement strand
TTTAATGATCATCTGGCTATTGTGGGAGCAACCGATAAATCCAGTCAAAAATTATCAGAGATAACCCTCATCACCAGCGGCGATGGGACTGCCCAAGATGGCATGGATATTGGCGCTGCGGTTGTTTCTGCTTTCTCTGCCACGCTGGGAGAAGACACGATGAAAACGGGTGAGCCATTTATAATAATGATGAAACTGATGGCAATGAATAAGAGCAACACAGAAGAAAAAGAATCAGTCTCAACCATTTTCAATGGCATAAAATTTAGTTTTTTCAGCAGTGATACTGTCGGTTACCTGTTTACAGTAGAACCAGCCTGATGCTATATGGGAGAGTATAAAAAAGCGCGGGCAATTACATTTTATGCCGCTATGGCTGACGTATGTTCTGGTACTAACGTAAAAATTTATCCTGTAGCTTGTATTCAGGTCAATTTCAATAAACAGTGCTTAGCGGTTAAAGTCATCCACGACATTGAACGTACTGAATCGTCTGCCACAGAGCAATGCATCATGCATAAAATTAATCGACCAGCTCGATTCAGCGTTTGCCGCATGGCAAAAGGTGCCTGATTACGCACCGGCAGGCGTTGTTTTCCCTTGCTACGAAAATTTAATTTCAGCAGATAATAAATTTGGTGAACCCGCTTATGGTTCCAGCGGTGAGCCTGCCTGCGAAGCACCTGAAAAAGTTTCTAAAACCGTATCTCTAATAGCATCCTGCATGCCTGGCGTATGTTCATCGCAAATTGCGCGGTCAGTTAACTGACGAGCTCACGCGTGATCGCTGGTTTTAAAGCTTTTTTTCGATAACATCTTTCAATACCCAACACTCCAGACTCAGGTCGGCAAACATCTTTGACAGTACGTCATACATCCGGCTTCGACAGACTTCAGAACGGGCGATGTTCTGGTGCTAAGTGAATCGGATCTTACGCATGGCACTCTCCTCCAAGGACATCATCTGTATGTCGGAAGATCTCTAAAAATTAATGGGTCGTTTAAGTGGGATACTTATAATCGTACATGGCTTGTTCGGCGAATGCGGTGGTGTACACTTTACTGTCCAATTGCGCTAGGATGTATAACTGTAATTTACCACTTATACAGCGGGGCTTTACTGTCATACCTCATCCAGTTCTAGAGAAGTTATGACCTGCTCCCCGTTGATTAGTACACCCCGATGTTAGTAATGTCTTCATAAGCCACATGAGGACATCCCCATGAAGAAGCGTTTTTCCGACCAACAGATCATCAGTATTCTCCGCGAGGCCGAAGCCGGAGTTTCTGCCCGCGAGCTCTGCCGCAAGCACGCCATTTCCGATGTCACGTTTTACACCTGGCGTAAAAAGTATGGCGGTATGGAGGTGCCCGAGGTTAAGCGGCTGAAGTCGCTTGAGGAAGAGAACGCACGACTCAAGAAGCTGCTGGCCTAAGCCATGCTGGATAAGGAGGCGCTTCAGGTGGCCCTGGGCCGAAAGTACTGACGACAGACCAGAAGCGGGAAGCCGTGGTGTTGATGTGTGATGCGACCGGTCTGTCGCAACGTCGTGCATGCAGGCTTACAGGTTTGTCCCTGTCGACCTGCCGTTACGAAGCGCAGCGTCCGGCATCGGATGCGCATTTATCCGGGCGCATCACCGAACTGGCACTGGAGCGCAGGCGTTTTGGTTACCGCCGCATCTGGCAGCTGCTGCGCCGCGAAGGGCTTCATGTTAATCACAAGCGAGTATACCGGCTCTACCATCTGAGTGGACTCGGCGTAAAACGCAGACGTCGTCGTAAAGGGCTGGCAACAGAACGTCTGCCGCTGCTCCGCCCGGCGGACGAGTCTCTAACTGGATGCATGACCATTTTCAGGTGGGGCATAAGCTGGCAATGGAAATGCCTGTAGGTGAATTTTATATCGATAACACTGTTGATAAGGTCTTATTACTGGCAGCCGGCAGTGGGATAACACCAATGATATCAATGCTGCGTTACCTATATGATAATAAAAAGGCTAGCGATATTTTCCTTTATTATCAATGTCGTACTCGTGAGGATATTGCTTTTAAATTAGAGCTCGATCATCTTCAGACAGTAAATCCCAATCTAAAAGTCATTATCGCATTAAGTCAACCGGATGCATTATGGGACGGGCAAAAGCAACGCTTAGATACCAACACTATCAAGGGTATCCCTGAGGTAATTGGGCGGCAAGTATTTGCCTGTGGCCCTGATGAATTCATGAAGTATGCAAAACATGAATTATTAATGCTGGGTTTACCTGAGTCTCAGTATCACCAAGAAGCTTTCAGCGTGTCTGCTATTCCGCAATCCGTATTCACACCGATTACCCTGACAATAAATGGAACCGCTTTCGTGGGCCATAATCAGCAACCTTTGTTGCCTCAGGCTGAGCATGCGGGTGTGCTGCTCCCTTATGGCTGCCGGGCAGGGTTTTGTGGTCAATGCAAAGTTAGACTCGTCTCTGGGCGTGTTGACCAACAACGCTCGGCAGCATTGTCTTCAGAAGAACAGCGGAGCAATTATGTGTTGGCATGCTGCTCTGTTCCATTAACGGATGTGGAAGTGGTGTCTCAGTGACGCGGCCGCTAATTTATTCAATGATGGGGTTGTGTATAGCTGTAGCGACCCACATTTATAAATTCACAAACCTGCATTTATCGCGTTTTTCGACCCGAATTATCTGCATCTATTTGGAGTACCAAACCCAGATTAAGTGCAAATGAACCTGCATTTTATGGCTTCGACCTGCATTCCATTCAGACGAACCCACAATAACGGCCATTCGAAAGTTTTAGACTCCAGAAGGAATCGAAGGCAATCACTCGATATGGAGATGGAGAAATCCAAATATGAACAGCCTCAGTGGCCGAATACGTTGGTAGTGAGTTTATGCTTCCGTATGATTAATACGCCGTGCTTGCTCATA
>NZ_JAZGQA010000307.1:0-3126 GCF_048593855.1 Yersinia sp. 2542 StPb PI | reverse complement strand
CGCAATAATAGAGAGAATTAATTAATTGGCGGGAATCTTTCCCGCCAATATATTTTTGTTATTAAATATGGCTTATGAGAAAGGATGTTCTTTCTTTAGAATTTTATCAATTATATTTAATACGCCAGAGTCGTTATTTGATTCGGCCTGATACTTTGCTACATTCTTAATGTTGTCTGGCGCATTTGCCATGGCATAACCAAAGCCGGCGTACTGTAACATTTCAATATCATTGCCACCATCGCCAAAAGTGACGACTTGTTGATCAGTTACATCCCACATTTTTTGGAGTAGTTTAATGCCATTGGCTTTATGAATGCCGGGTATTATAAGGTCTACAGAACCATGTCCACTTGATACCGGGGTCACTATATCTGCGAGTTCTCGCTCGATAAATTTCATAAAGTCTACCAGTTTCTCATTGGGTAAACTTATCGCAAATTTGAATGCAGACTCTGTTACTTGATCGAAGTTATCGATAATTTTAAGGCGATGGTAGTATTTACTCATTGTAGTGTAGAAATAATTATCTGAAGAACTCAACATGTAAGCGCCATTTTTGCCACAAACAATGACATCAAGATAGGGTATTGGTAGTAATGTTTTTAGCACTTTATTACAATCTTCATCAGAGATTGAACCGCAGAAAATTTCAGTATTCTTGTTACTGACATAAGCCCCATTTTCAGCAACAAAAGCGATTTCATTGGCAATCTCAGGGAAGAATGAAATTAGCTGATAATATTGATTACCACTGGCAACAACAAATTTTATTCCATTTTCTTTTAGTTGTGAATATTGTGTACTAAACCGTTCCCTATCAAAACTCATCTGATCATTGAGAAAGGTTCCATCCATATCAACAGCAATGATTTTAATGCTCATACAATTTCCCTCTTTAACATTTTAATATCTTGGTTTGATAGAGAATATCTCGGCATAGTATACCTAAAAAAAAGCTAGCATAATTTTGCTAGCAGGTAAAATTACCATACTCAGTCACACTTTTATCTTCAAAAAACAGGTTGACCCACTATCCACCGGCTTTATTTCTCGGTAGAGAAATGTTTAGTCACTGGAATATTTCAGTTTGAATGCCCCAACTGCTATGACAATAAATGTCAGAGCAACCACTGTGAATGCAGTGTAGAGGTCAGTTATATGTGCAATAAAACCGATCAGTGCCGGCCCCCCTAAAATACCGAAATAACCCAGCGTTGCGACCATGGCTACCGACATGTTCACGGGCATTACACTTTCCTGGCCAGCCAGCGTGATAAGTACCGGAACAATATTAGCTGCACCTATTCCTACCAATGCAAAGCCAAATAACGTAAATTTCCAGTCAGGTATTATGACGGCAATGGCATAGCCGGTCATGGCGATGATACTGCTAAAAACCAATACATGCTTACGTCCCAAAATACTGACAACTTTATCACCAGTGAAACGCATTACAGACATGGTGCCACCGAAAATAGCAAACCCCCAACCGGCATGTGCTATGTCAAGGCCACGGTCATTAGTTAGAAATACGCCACTCCAATCTAATACTGCACCTTCCGCCATAAAACAAATCATGCACATAAGTGCCATTAATATGAGCCTGAAGTTTGGGCGTGGTTTTATTTTTGGCTGTTGATTAGGTTCCTTATGATCGCCAAAAGGGATTAATTCCTTGAAAACGACTGAGGTAATTATAGCCATTATCACGACGGCAATCAGCGTTACGGGGAGGGGCANTAAGCCAAGAGTAAATAATATTGCACCGCCGCCAGCACCCGCAATTGAACCAATGCTGAATAAACAGTGGAAACCTGACATCAGTGGTTTATCCGAGGATTGTTCAACCAGAGAGCCTTGGACATTAACCGCAACGTCTACTAAACCAATGCCTGCGCCAAAAAAGAACAGACATAGTGCCATCAAAGGGAACTGATCAATAATTGCCAATGTGGGCAGGAAAACAGCGCTAACCACGATACCTAATAGTATTATGCTTCTACAGCCGAAGCGGCCAATCAGTTTGCCAGAGAATAGCATTGCCAGTAGGGAGCCTGTTCCCAAGCAAAGTAATAACATCCCCAAAGAGCCTGCATCAAAATGAAGTCTATTCTGTGCATAGGGCACCAACGATGCCCAAAGGCCCATAGCAAATCCAGCGACAAAGAAGATAGAGCGCGTAGATGTGCGTGTAGCCGGTGTATCCAGAGGGTAGTCGACGACATGGCTAGACATTTAAGCACCTTTCTCTGGCAAGTGGCAGCGAGCAAGTAATAAGTATAAGCCACTTTATAAAAGACTTATATTAAGTTGTGAAATATACAGTGGGTACCTGGCTTGTCAAGAACATTTTTGCCTATCAAGGTGGTTTACCGACTAGAGAAAAGGGCATACGGTGGTTAGGATAGCCTGAAGGTGGGAGAAGGGACTCTGGAAAAATTTTCTCATCATAGATACCGCTGAATACTAGATCTCAAATACTCGAAAATTATTATAGGCATCAAGAGTGTATTCTGATATTCCATTGTGATAATCGTATTTAATGTTGTCGCGATAGACAAAATGGGGTATGTGTTTGCAATCAAATTTTTTGAGTAATTGAGCAGATAATTCTGCAATACAATTTTGACTGATATGCTCTCCTGAGATGGCTATGGTTACAGGGTTAATCATGGCGATCAACGATGAAGTAATATAAATAAGTCGTTGTTGCACCAGTTCATGGTGAGAATTTATATTAGTCCCTAGATTGTCATAAAATGGCAGTTTCGACACTTCACCTGCAAATTGACTTGCACCACGTAGCATTTTACCTGAAATAACAATGCCACAGCCGGCACAATGTCTTGGTGGCATAAAAATATAGGCGATAGGTTCATTTATATTACGGCAGTGATTACGATAAAAACCAAATGCGGTATAATTCATGTCATTCCCCACCTGAACAAAAATACCGAATCGGTTACTTAATAATTCAGTGATTGCCAATCCCTCCAGGCGGGTAATATCGCAAGTAAGTATTTTCCCATCCACAATAACACCGGGCAATCCTAGCCCTATTGCTTTGATATTATTGTATTTATCTGAAAATTCTTGAATTTGCGCGAGCAACATATCTTCAGT
>NZ_JAZGQA010000306.1:0-3133 GCF_048593855.1 Yersinia sp. 2542 StPb PI | reverse complement strand
CAATATGTTACGATTTTTTCTTCTGTGTATTAACCCTGCCAAATGTATCTAAGCGATCTATTAATCCTGTCAATTTATCAGAAGCTTGATGACAGAACCTGTTCATCGTATGCATAGATGGGTATCATTCCGACATTAGTAATGCAAATCATTAGCGTTAGCACTCAAGGATATTTACATCCCCACTTTTCAGGAGAGAAAATGCAATTACGTCTAGCTTTATTTTCGTCATTACTGGCCGCAACTGTTGCGATGACAGGGTGTGATGATTCATCTGCCGCGCCAGAAGAATCAGCCAAAATCAGTATTGAGCATGCGCAAGGAACCACTCAGGTTCCACTAAACCCGCAAAAAGTCATCATACTGAACCCATCCGTGCTCGATACTGCCGATGCCCTGAACATTAAGGTGGCAGGTGTCCCGCAAACCAGTACTCATCTACCCGCATTTTTATCCAAATACAGCGGCACTGAATACCTGAATGCTGGCACATTATTTGAACCCGATTACGAGGCATTAAGTCAGGCTAAACCTGACCTGATCATTGCCGGTGGCCGTGCTCATGATGCTTATGACAAACTTAGCGCTATCGCACCGACTATCGCACTTGATGTCGATACCAAGCACTTTACCCAGAGTCTGACTCAGCGTACTGAGCAACTGGCCTCTATCTTTGGTAAAGAAGAAGAAGCGAAGGCACTGCTGGGCAAATTCTCATCTCAGATAAATGAGATAAAGCAAAAATCAGCTAATGCCGGATCAGCCATGGTAGTGATGGTCAGCGGCGGGAAAATGTCAGCTTACACGCCGGGCTCCCGTTTCGGTTTTGTGTTTGATGAGTTAGGTTTCACCCCTGCGGCCACTTTCGAACAAACGGGTAGTCATGGGAATGTAGTGACCTCTGAATTCATTCTCAATGCTAATCCTGAGTGGTTGTTTGTACTGGATAGAGACAATGCCATTGGGCGTACTGAAGGCCAATCGGCACAACAGATTCTTGATAACCCACTGATCCATAAAACCAAAGCATGGCAGAATGATCAGGTTATCTATCTCGACTCCTCCTCGCTCTATATTGCCGGTGGCGTACAGAGTTATACAAAACTGATGGATAAGGTCAGTGCTGTGTTGGATAAATCAGCGCCAGCGCAGTAATTTTCACTGATGAAGAATCTTAGCTTTCTAGTTGGCCTGGTTATTTTACTGGGCCTGATGATCTGTAGCCTGTTTATCGGTGCCGGCCATGTCACTTTTGCTGATGTCTGGTCGGATCCCGATATGCGCGACATCTTTATACTTAGCCGGGTGCCACGGACGCTGGCATTAGTCCTTGCTGGCAGCGCCATGAGTGTTGCTGGTCTCATCATGCAGATGCTGACGCAGAACCGTTTTGTCGAACCTTCTATTGCGGGTACGACCCAGTCCGCCAGCCTTGGTTTATTGTTGGTCATGGTTTTCAGTCCATCGGCTCCGGTGATGGTGAAAATGTTGGTGGCTACGGTATTCGCGATGGGGGGGACGGCACTTTTTATGATGTTGTTGGCGCGAATGCGGATGAAATCAGCGCTGATGGTGCCGCTGACCGGGATTATGCTGGGGGCTGTATTTAGTGCAGTAACAACCTTTGTGGCGATGGAGTTTGATCTCCTGCAATCGTTGGGCAGTTGGGAGTCTGGTGATTTCTCGGGTGTCTTGCAGGGTCGCTATGAGTTGTTGTGGATAGTGGGAGCCTTAACGCTGATTGCCTGCCTAATCGCCGATCGTTTTACCGTGGCAGGCATGGGGCGGGATTTCTCGGTCAATGTTGGGCTAAATTATCAACGCGTTATGCTGACGGGAATGTCCATTATAGCCATCATCAGCGGCGTGGTTGTGGTCGTGATTGGCGTGCTTCCTTTTCTCGGTTTGATTGTACCCAATATTGTCAGTATGGCGATGGGAGATAACCTGCGCCGAACCATACCTTGGGTGAGTCTTTGTGGCGGTGGTCTGGTCGTGTTATGCGATATTATCGGTCGATTAATTAGCTACCCATTTGAAATCCCTGCCAGCGTTATTCTGGGCGCGATTGGTGCACTGGTTTTCCTATTATTAATTGTTAGGACAAAACGCCATGCAGGTTAATGAGTATTCATCAAAAGGGAATTGGTTTCAGGGCGCAAATCGGGCATTAAGCATACCGGCAAAGCGGTTGTTACTGTTGAGCATTATTGCCGTCGCTGCGATTGTCATCTTCATGACAATTAATCTGGGGAGCAACATCCAGTATATTCTGGTGCATCGCGGTCTTATTCTAGCCACCATGCTGTTGGTGGCCTTTGCTGCGGGAGTTGCCACTGTCTTATTCCAAACAGTAACCAATAACCGTATTTTGACGCCATCAGTGATGGGATTAGAAGCACTGTTTATTCTCATCCAGACCATGTTGGTGTTTTTTGTTGATGCCAATGGTTTCAGAGTGTTAGGTATTACGGGGAAATTTCTCTGTGAGTCGGCACTGCTGTTATTGTTCTCGGTGTTTCTTTACCGTTGGTTACTGACCGGTGTGGGGATCAATCTGCATAAGGTGCTGCTGGTTGGCTTGGTTTGTGGCACGTTGTTCCGCAGTCTATCGAGCCTGATGCAACGTCTTCTTTCGCCGGGGGAGTTTGCCATATTGCAGGGGAGGGTATTTGCCACCTTTACCCGAGCGCCCGCAGAGATTATTGCCGTTTCTACGGGGATAGTTGTGATTGTGGGCCTTATTGTTTGGCGCATGCGCCATTGCCTCGATATTATCGCGCTTGGTCGAAATACCGCAATTAATCTCGGCGTTGCCTATCAGAAAAAGATAACCACTATTTTGCTGCTGGTCTCGCTGTTGGTCGCCATCTCTACAGCACTGGTGGGGCCGCTGACATTTTTAGGTTTGCTTATCGCTAATTTGGCTTATCCAATTGTTGGTTCATTCCGCCATCAATATTTGCTACCCGGTGTTTTTCTGCTGGGAACTATTACATTGGTTGGTGGGCAATTGATTTTGGAGCGCTTACTGAATATGTCTGGGACATTATCGGTGGTTATTGAGTTTGTCGGTGGTGCGCTGTTTATTTATCTTTTAATAAAAAAGGCTCCGGTATGATTGAAATTAATG
>NZ_JAZGQA010000305.1:0-3162 GCF_048593855.1 Yersinia sp. 2542 StPb PI | reverse complement strand
TTTAAAAATAAGAGCTTGTACCCGCACTTGTACCCACAAACGAAGATCCGTACAAAAATCAGACAGCGCAAGTGGGTACAGAGCCATATCAGTACAACATCAATATGGCTATCAAAGCAAGGTTTAGGCAGGCCAAAAAGCTTTTATCATTGGCCCCCAATTGCCAACAACCTTGACCACCGTCCGCTAAGAGCTGTGAGTTCAACGGGTCGATGCAACGCTATCCATATTAATCTTAAAGGGCACGAGCAACCATTATCCTTATACCTATTCAATAAATGCTTCTTAGCATATTCTATTCTCACGCGAGAAATATTCGGCAGCAAATCTAATTACTGACCAAAAGCGCAATTGAGAAGGGAAACTGACATGAAGATTCAATCTGTTCGGGTTAAAAACTTTCGTGCATTAGCAGATGTTACGATCCCTTTTGATTCCGTCACAACTTTTATTGGACCAAACGGAGCCGGTAAATCAACTGTCCTCCGAGCTCTTGATTGGTTCTTCAACGGTAAGCTAGGTGCATTAAATGATAAAGATTGTTCGTTTGGAACTGTTGATGAGGACATTGAAGTGCAAGTCACTTTCTCAAACCTTACTGAAAGAGATCGTGAAGCACTTGGCAAATACGCGCCGCAGGAGGCTAATACATTCACCGCATGGAGGCTGCGCTCACCTGATAGTTCAGAACGACTGTCTGCAAATGCCAAGAGTTTTCCAGATTTTAACGCTATTAAGGCGGCAAATGGCGCAAATGCTAAAAAGGATATGTACAACGATCTTCGACAGATCCGCTCTGAACTCAATCTTCCTGTTGCGAAGACTGGAGCTGCTGTAGAAGAAGCGATGACTGCGTGGGAAGCATCACATACAGACTTGTTAGAAGATTCCCTAGAGTCTCTGCAGACCAACTTTTTTGGCTTTAATAGCGGCGGTAAGATGGGCGGCCTCTTTGACTTCGTTTTAGTTACAGCTGATCTTCGTGCAAGTGAAGAATCACTGGATGGCAAAGCGAGTATCATTGGTCGAATTCTTGAACGTTCAATTGATCGTACTGCTGCAGATGAGGAAATTGCCAAGATTGTTGAAGAATCTCGAACCCAGCAGCAGAAAGTTTACGAGGATAAATTTAAAACTCAGCTTGAGGAAATGACGGCACAGTTGAACGCAGTTGTTACGGCATACTCACCAGGTCGTGCTATTACTGTTTCTCCTGCCGACATTGAACTGAAGGCACCAAAGACTACATTCGAAGTGTCTGTGCTCGATGGCACAACCGAGACAGCAGTGGAGAGACAAGGGCACGGTTTTCAGCGCACGATATTGATCTCCGCACTTCAACTATTAGCTCAGTCTGGTGCCGCTTCTGCCGAAGGTGTTATTTGCCTTGCAATCGAAGAACCTGAACTATTTCAGCATCCTATCCAGGCGAAAGCATTTGCAAAGGTGCTCAGATCTCTCGCCGAAGATGCGGATAAACGTGTACAAGTAACTTATGCTACCCACAGCCCCTATTTTCTTGAAGCTCGACATTTCAATCAGATCAGACGGCTGACACGAACGACTGATGCAACTCCCGTCGTTTCAGTTCATTTTGCAACTATGGAAACTGTCAAAGCCAAGTTAAATGGAATTGTTACTGCCGACGTAGTTGATAGAAGACTTGACCATAATGTAGCTGATCAGCTTTCAATTGCCCTCTTTGCTCACAGAGCTTTTTTAGTCGAAGGGACAACAGAATTGTCGGTGTTTTATGGAATTGGCGATAGAACATCACACGGATCGCTCGAAGCGGCTGGCATCTCTATTGTTCCCGTTGGTTCGAAGACATCAATACCACTGGCACATGCGATCCTTAGTGCAATAGGTGTTCCCGTTTACGCGCTCTTTGATGCAGATGCAGGATTTGAAGCTCGTGCCAAAGCGAAAAATAAACCGCAGAGAGCTATCGATGAAGAGAGGAATAATCACGCAATTGAGAATCGCAGTCTGCTTCGATACTTCGGTATGCCCGAAGAAGATTTTCCACCTGCAACAGTTACTAACGATATTGCTATATTTGGGGATCACCTTGAATCTTTCCTATCTGAAAACTGGACAGATTGGGGTAAGGCCTGCAACGAAATTGAAGCACTTACAGGAATCAATCTCTCAAAGAATCAACTAGCTTATCGAACAGCAACTATTAATGCTAAGGGCAACGTACCAGCAATGCTCGAAGCCATTCTAGCTAAGTCTGCAGGGCGATAAACATGTGTGAAGGGACTTTCTTTAACAGTTTGCTATTAAATTAATTACTAAGTGCTAGTTGACCGTATAAAGTAAGCTCATAGCAAGCGTGAATTGCTCCCAATTGAATAACAAAAAATTATGAGGGTGATGATCCTACCCACCCTCAATTAAAATTAAAGATACTTACGTGAGAAATTTTTTTTGACCACCATACTTATATAACTGTTTAGTCCATGCCCAGCTTGGGCTAGTTCTTTCATCTTAGAGACAGTCGAAGCACCAGGTTTAGTAGCATCGTAAACGTATTTCCATCCATCCTTAAACTGTACTGTTATAGCATCGGCAGTAGTTTCATATAACACTACTCCCGAATCAC
Organism: Yersinia sp. 2542 StPb PI; assembly: GCF_048593855.1. Lineage (NCBI taxonomy): Bacteria > Pseudomonadati > Pseudomonadota > Gammaproteobacteria > Enterobacterales > Yersiniaceae > Yersinia > Yersinia sp. 2542 StPb PI. Next base: position 554 of record NZ_JAZGQA010000305.1, on the reverse strand, counting down.
CGCCTTTATTAGCATAAGCTGGCATTTTTTATCCTTACTAAATTACAGCGCAAGTTGCTGCTCCCTAGTTATATGATCCATGCGAAACCTGATTGTTGAGCCAGATCATAACTTCGATTTTTTCATGAATATAAGTTATTTAGCCAGCTGGATTAACCATACACAGCAATGTCCGTTCCTGGCACGAAACCGACCGTAGCGGCATCAGCGGGCTGCTATGAGCGAGGAGCGGAGGTTGTTGCCTGCCTGCATTGGTCGTGACTTCCATGGTCACTGAAGTTCGACAATTTACCAATTGATTTCTATACATAAAAAAATGTAAATTACTGTATTAAGTTCTGAAAACCAGCATCCGTGAGGAAATAATGAAAAAAAGTCGTGGTTCACGTGGTCATGTGCATATATCAAATCCAAAGTTTACCGGAATCAGCATTACATTAGCCAAAAAAGATAACCCAGATAGAACGATAAAAGCCTCGATAAATTCAAATTTTATTAATATAAAAAATGGGCGTGCATGTTTAAATTCCAGACAAATAAAAAAAGGTAGCTGG
>NZ_JAZGQA010000304.1:0-3172 GCF_048593855.1 Yersinia sp. 2542 StPb PI | reverse complement strand
CCTGACTTTGAGAAATTGAGTTCAATCTAATCTACTTCTCTCTTATTATTTATTGAATGCATTAATACAAAAAAATTAATAATGATGTCTCTCAAGAGAAAATAGCATGATAGGTGGGTGACATGCCAATGGAAATTGAGTGAGTTTAATTTAGGGATAGAATACATTGATGCGAAGCATCTGGGGAAAGAACTAATACCAGGCACAGCAGTGGGACAACGATAGCGTCGGATGATGTGACTTCCCACAATGGGTAGTTTGAAAGTGTTAACGGTAATAACTTAAAGTTAGCGCCAAAATATTTTCTTATGATAACGAGATGGAGCTAAAGGAAAGGTTAAAATAGGCCTGATGACTCAATGATTTCTGATGGTTCAATTTATCCAGCCTACTGAGAAGTAGAGAAATTAATTTATATATTCATCGGGAGATAAAGGATATTGGATTGCTCACTATAAGAAGAAGGTTATTTAATGAACTTTTTTATTAGTCGGTGTTTTTTATAGTGCTTATTTATGGAAAAATAAAAGGAACCCGTAGTGGATTTCTTTGTTAATAAGATATAATTCAGGACTAATAAAAGAGGTTAACAGGTGAGTAATAAAGAACATAATACTTCAATAAAAGAAGAAAGTAAGATCGTATCACTCAGCGCAAAAAACCAAACAAGTTGGGTTGAATTCCAATTACTGGATGAGATGAATAAGCCTGTCGCTAATATGCCGTATCGGGCCATTAATGATGCGACCAAAAGTGAGCATGTGAAAGAGTATACTGGCAATAGTGATGCCAGTGGCATTATACGTATTGAGGGTTTACACCATCTTGACCTAACACTGTTTATTGAGGCCCAACCTCTCGCAGATGAAATGGAAAAACGGCTATTGAGTCTTGAGCGAGTAAGTGCGTATCAAATGAAAATGGCTCCAATAAATGTGGATAAAGAAAGTGGGTGTATTTGTTATTATACTGTAATAGGCCAGCTTTGTGATAAAGCACCCAACATTCCGGAGTGGGCAGATACCAAACTACCTAAATTCCATTTTCCTGATCCTGATTTCTCTGGGTTATTGATTTCCAATATGTATTTTAATACACGTATACTTATTAAGATTTGTCCTTTTAGGGCCTGGAGTTTGCTGTTACACCACACAAAAGAATATTCGATAGTCAATGCTATGAATTTAGGTCTGATGGCTGACTTTGCCTATTCAGGCAGTGATAAGATTAATAAATTTTTCAATCATCAATGTCTGGATTTATCTCAGGTTCCACAGTTGTTATATCACCCTGTCATAATTGATGTCCCGTTCAGTGAACGTTATGTTAATCCTACATTTCTGGATACTAGTGTTGGGGATTCATCGGATGGTGACACTCAATTATTTTATATCAGTAACCAGAAGCAGATTTTGATTGCCTGGCGAGGGACTGAACCCACAAAATTTGGCGATATCAGTACAGATGCTACGTTTCGTCCAATACCTTGTCCTGCAGTAGTTGCCATAGGACGTGCTCATAAAGGTTTTCTGAATGCTTTTGAACGAGCACAACAAAAATTCTCTGATAAATTTACTGATATTACACAGAAATTGGCTGGACGAGAGCTTTTTATCTGTGGTCATAGCCTTGGTGGGGCATTAACACTTATACATGCGGCAACACTGAAAAACTATAACCCTGTTATTTACACTTATGGAATGCCTCGTACTTTCACTGCAATGGCTATTTCATCTTTGCAGGGTATTACCCATTACCGGCATGTGAATGATTCAGACTCGGTTACCAGTGTTCCACCAGAAGCTGAGCTTGATAATGCGTTGTATGATCTATGGGGCCCGCTCGGTACTCTATTAGGATTTCGATTATCTCTTATTGAGATTCAACTACAGGCAGGGGGAGTGAAATTTGGTGACCCTTATTGGCATCACGGTAATGTTGTGGTCTTTTTTAAAGCGGAGCAGTCGGTAACTCAGTCGCAAAAACAACCTATTCTTTGGATTGGTGGCGGTAGTAGTCGTTCCCCTAATATCACTGTTGCATATAAAAGTAAAAGTATAGCAAAGCTTTATCTTGTACCGTCATTGAGTGAAAGTGTTTCTTGTTTGTCGGAAGAAGAACAAAAAACATTTATACATTGTTTAGACCCCAGCAGTCTTAATCATCATTTTCCGAAGAACAGCAACCCTAACCTCGATTCATTAACTAATCCAATGAATCACTTAATGTCAAGCCAGTATATGCCTTTTGTCAATAATCAACTTATCGAATTAATAGATACTAATCGTTCTTTGGAAAGAAAGAGAAAAAGACAGCTTTTCGCAGAAAAACTTAATCAAGCAATAAGTCCAGAGAGTAATACTTCTAAAAATGAAGTAAGCAGGAACCGTCTTTTCCTTTCGTTACAAGATATGCTACCTGCTACATTGTTAATATCAGAGTCAGATGATACGTGGAAAAATGCACTCACTCGGTTTAAGAACGTTGCGGAGGAAGAAATTGAAAAAGCTGATTAAGTACAGTCTGTTGATGGTGCCAGTTTTGTTATCTGGTTGTGAAAAGGATGAAGGTTTGTCTCCTCCGCTGAACGGGAAGAGTGTTTCTGTTACGGTGAAAATCCCGCATGAAATAGATGCACTCCCGCTAGGCGTGATGTACCGTTCGACTAAATGTCTTAAGAAACGAAGTAATGCTAATGGCGAAAGTTATGAAGTCCCTGGATTTCATTTTACTGAAGTTAATCTTAAACAGGTAGAAAATAGTGACCTTTTTGAATCACAGGTCCCTTTCGATGGTGGTGGAAACTGTCAGTGGAAATTAAGTAATGTCACAATTGGAATTAAATATAAAAAAAATTCTTTATTTGAAAATGGTGATATCACGAATATACCGATAAACGAAATAATTACATTTGATGAAATGGAACCTCAAAGGGTTAGTGGTTATTATAAAGATGTATATAAAGAGTTGGTTATTAGTGGTGATTATTATCCAATGATGACAACCTATCGAATAAAGGATAAATCTAAAACACTATCTATAGTAAAGGGAACTGATTTTATATATAAAATGCATGAAGCGGATAAAGTGTTTTTTTATCCAGTTATTCATTCTAATTTAATTGTTAATGCGATGGAGCCTGATAAGCAAAAAGTTGGTGAGTATTTTGAGG
>NZ_JAZGQA010000303.1:0-3219 GCF_048593855.1 Yersinia sp. 2542 StPb PI | reverse complement strand
ACAAGACTTCATCTGCTAAATCAGGAAATAGTATCATTATTAAAAAAATGAGTACCGTTAATGCTAATAAATAGCGAATAAATAGAAATAAAAACTCACTGCGTGACAGATAAAAATAGATGTTCTTATAGGTAAAACAGCACAAACTCAGTTGTGTTCTATCAGCACTCTCCTGCCTGAATTTATATAGACTGCTAACTTTTTCCATAGTGACTTTAATCCTTTAAATATCATTAACTTTAACATTACAAAACCTATCTATATTATGGAATTGAACCTCTATTATTGATTACTACACATTTTCATTAGGGTATCAGTACTGAGCAAACAACGAAATAAAAAATTAATCCTAATAAAAATAAGGAATACTCATCGTCAGAATAAACCATTGCAATAGAAAGGTTATTAAGCCTATTTCCTCGCAGCATAATAATCCATTCGCCCTATTTTGCTGCTTATTTAAGCCATCCAAACTAAAAGATATAACCCAATCCAAAAATTCATAACAAAGTTAATTCCTAATCAAAATAGTTATGGTTATGATGCTGTACAGCAGCGAATAGACGTCTAGACACAAAGATAGCCATAACAACGACAACAACACTCACTTTGCATAACTTATCGACACCATGACGGAGTTTCGGATGAAAAAAATTGCTTCCCCTTTGCTGGCCCTGAGCCTACTGACAGCACTGCCGGTATTCGCAGCGGACACCGCCACGGTAGCCCCGATCCCAGATGCTATCGCCAAACATCCAGGGCAGATTAAAATTGCCGTGATCCGTAACCTGGGATCTGATGACAACACCACTCAGTTTTTGTCCGGTGTATTAAAAGAAGGTAAAAAGCTCGGTTTCAAAGTCGATACCTTCTTGAGCAATGGTGACGACGCCCGTTTTCAAGACTTTGTGAATCAGGCCATCAGCCAAAAATATGACGGCATCATTCTCTCTCAGGGGCGTGACCCGTACTCAACCGAACTGGTCAAACGGATTGCAGCCAGCGGTATTGCGGTATCGGTGTTCGATACCGCTATTCAGGGCGAGATTCCCGGCCTGACAGTCACTCAGCAGGATGATGCATCCCTGACCAATGAATCCTTTGGTCAATTGGTCAAAGACTTCAACGGTAAAGCCAATATCATCAAGCTTTGGGTTGCCGGTTTCCCACCGATGGAACGTCGCCAGGCCGCTTATCAGGCACTGCTAAAACAGAATCCGGGTATTCATGAACTGGAGTCTATCGGAGCCGTGTCTTCTGATGTGCAGGGTGATACCGCCAATAAAGTCGGTGCCGTATTGGCAAAATATCCGAAAGGCAAAATCGATGCAATCTGGGGAACTTGGGATGCCTTTACTCAAGGCGCTTATAAAGCCTTACAGGAAAATGGCCGTACCGAGATCAAACTCTACAGCATTGATATATCGAATCAGGATTTACAACTGATGCGTGAAGCCAATAGCCCATGGAAAGTCAGTGTTGCCGTCGATCCTAAACTGATTGGAGCCGTTAACTTGCGTTTGGTCGCCAAGAAGATTGCTGGGGAAGAGACGCCTGCCAGTTATGAGTTCCGTGCTGCATCCATTCCACAAGCCTTGCTGGCCAGTCAACCCGGCGCAGTTAACGTGGCAGGCTTGAGTAAAATCATTCCGGGCTGGGGCCAATCCGATGATTTCAACTCACCCTGGTTTGCCACCCTTGCCGCCAAAAACGGCCAGTAAATCTAACCGATTGGGAGTGAAATAGATGGCAACGCAAGCTTCCTTGCCACAACCCGAATACAGCCGCAATATGCGGCTGATTGGCCATAGCAATCAGGGCGGAAAACCCGACGGTGTACAGGTAATGGTGCACCGTGGCTACGCCTATGTCGGCCATATGGTATCGCAAGGGGTATCAATTATTGATGTGCGGGATGCAAAAAATCCGCGCCCGGCAGGTTTTATCGCCGCCCCCCCCAATACCTGGAACGTACACTTACAAGTCCATGATGACCTGCTGCTGGTGATTAACGCACGCGACCTGTTTGCCGACGCCAGTTTTGCGCAAGAGAAAGTCTATTACACTCGCTCCGTAGCACAAACCGTCAGTACCCGGCAGGAAGGTCGCAGTTGGAGTGCCGGTTTACGTATTTTTGATATTTCGATACCGGATAGACCGCGTGAAATTAGCTTCCTGCCGCTTGATGGTATTGGTATTCATCGCATCTGGTATGTTGGCGGCCGCTGGGCTTATGTTTCTGCATTGCTGGATGGCTACAGTGATTATATTTTCCTGACCATTGATCTGGCTGACCCGCAAAAACCACAGGTGGCGGGGCGTTATGCTTTACCCGGCATGCATACTGCGGCGGGTGAGCAACCAAGCTGGCCAGAAGGCAAACGTTACGCATTGCATCATGCAATTATCAGCGGTGATACAGCCTATGGCAGTTGGCGCGATGGTGGCCTGACCCTGCTGGATGTCTCTGACCGGCATGAGCCGAAACTGATAAGCCATCGCAACTGGAGCCCTCCCTTTGGCGGCGGCACCCATACTGCACTCCCATTGCCAGACCGCGACCTATTAGTGGTGCTGGATGAGGCGGTGCTGGATAATCAGGAAGATGGTGAAAAGCATATTTGGCTGTTCGATATTCGTGCGCCAAGCAATCCGGTGAGTATCTCAACTTTTCCGGTACCTGGTGAGCGAGATTACGTCTCAAAAGGGGCGCATTTCGGCCCGCACAATCTGCATGAGAACCGCCCAGGCAGCTTTATCAGTTCGTCACTGATTTTTGCTACCTATCAAAATGCCGGAGTGCGCGCTTACGACATCAGTAACCCATACCAACCGAAGGAAACCGGTGCATTAGTGCCTGCAGCCCCGGAAAAAATGGTGGATAAACGCCCTGGTCGGCCACAAGTTATTCAGTCATGTGATGTGTTTGTTGATGCACAAGGGCTTATCTACAGCACCGATTATAACGCTGGGCTGTCAATCATCGAATATTTAGGTTAATTATCCTCTTCGTCCTTGACGTTACTGCTATGTTAGCGGTAACGCCCATGACCTTGGCGATATCAATTAATGGCAGATCGATTCAGGTCGATCTGCTGCTTACAAAAATTTTTCCTCCCTCCCCCTCTTTTTATCGCCGCAATAGTCTAATGTAGTTGGTTGAGCCACTGTCGTAGCGCTGTGCGAGTCATTCTTTTTATTAGAAATAATCCGCATAGA
>NZ_JAZGQA010000302.1:0-3228 GCF_048593855.1 Yersinia sp. 2542 StPb PI | reverse complement strand
ATATATATCCAGCCCATTGTGCTATTCGATATATCTATCACTGAAACAAGAAAAATCTTAATCTCTATTTCAATTAGTCATAAAGTACTTATGAATTAAAATTGAAACACCCAGAGTGAAGCCCACCCCACTCTGAATATCGATTAATACTGTTGCAAAATCTCAGCCAATTCCGTAGACAACAAATCGCCCCGCCAGCCACTTAATAATTCAGGCTGAGTGTCAGTTGATTTTAGTTTCCAATGCCAACTGAGTAATTGGTTTATTTGACGACGTGACGCCAGTAACTCACTACTCAGTCCACTACGTTCACTGACTGACTGGATCAACGCTTTAATATCTTTAAAGACTTTCTTGTAGCCGGGTTGGTCGATCAGATTAGCTACCGGTTGCGGGAGCTGCTCTTCCGGTACAGCATTCCCCTCAGCCACCAGCGCCAACAAGGTACGCCCGTGATAGCGAATCTCCTGTCCACTCAGGCCAAGGGAATCTAACTCACCCAGCGAGGTTGGCTGATAACGGGCGACTTGCCACAGATTCTCTTCACGCACCACAAAGTTAACCGCCAGATCACGCTCACGCGCCTGACGCAAGCGCCATGCCGCCAGCTTCTGTAAACATGCCAACTGATGGCCACGTAACTGCCAGGCATTGGTTATCTCACGGTAGGCCAGCTCAGGGTCAAGTGTTTCACTGCGACGGCGACACAGCAGTTGGCATTCATCTATCGCTGCATCCATTCGCCCAGCAGCCTCGGTGGCTTCCACTAATTTAGCTGCCAAAGGTAATAGATAGAAAACATCAGCGGCGGCATAATCACACTGTTTTTCACTGAGTGGACGGGCAATCCAGTCGGTACGTGATTCACTTTTATCTAGCTCAACACCTTCAAACTCATTTACCAGCATGGCAAAACCGCAAGACAGGGTTCGACCAGAAAATGCCGCCAATACCTGAGTATCAATCATCGGCGTTGGCATCCGGCTAAAGGCATTTAAGAACACCTCGAGATCTTCGCTACCAGCATGCAGATATTTCACCACATTCAAATCTTGCAGTAGCTCACTGAAAGGTTGCCATTCAGTGATGGGCAAGGGGTCTATGAGTGAAAGTTGTTCACCGTCATACAGTTGAATCAGGCCCAACTGAGGATAGTAGGTGCGCGTTCTGACAAATTCCGTATCCAGCGCGACATGAGCATGTGTCCGGGCTTGTTCGCAGACCTGCTGCAACGCACTATTGGTCGTGATCAACTGATAATTCAAAACGTGATTCTCTTGGTCGTTAGTCTATGACAAACACAACAACGCCGGCGATGACCGGCGTTGTTGATGATGATTGAGTGACGCCGTTAAGTTAGGCTGCGTCTTGGTTGCTACCTTTAGCCTTAACTTGTTCGTCACGCAGTTCCCTACGTAAAATTTTGCCGACATTGGATTTCGGCAACTCGTCGCGGAACTCTACTATTTTCGGTACTTTATACCCTGTAAGGTAGCGGCGGCAATGGGTTAGCAGCTCTTCAGGTGTCAGTGAGGCATCTTTTTTCACGACAAACAGTTTTACCGTCTCGCCAGAGACCTCATTAGGCACGCCAACCGCAGCAGATTCCAGCACTTTCGGATGTAACGCTACCACATCTTCAATCTCATTGGGGTAGACGTTGAAACCAGAGACCAAAATCATATCTTTTTTACGATCAACGATACGTAAAAAACCTTGTTCATCAAGGGTTGCGATATCGCCAGTTGCCAGCCAACCGTCTTTCAGTACTTCATCCGTCGCTTCTGGCCGCTGCCAGTAGCCTAACATAACTTGTGGACCACGCACCCATAGTTCACCCGGTTCGCCCAATCCAACGTCTTTACCCTCATCATCCACCAGCCGAACATCGGTAGAAGGGACAGGCAGACCAATGCTGCCACTGTAGTGTTTCAAATCATAAGGATTACCCGTCACTAACGGCGAACACTCGGTCAAACCATAACCTTCCAGCAGATGTTTCCCGGTCAGTTTTTCCCATCGTTCAGCAACCGCTTTCTGCACTGGCATACCGCCCCCCACAGAAAGGCGCAGTGTGGAGAAATCTAACTTGGTGAACTCTTCATTATTCAACAAAGTATTAAATAACGTATTTACACCCGTCATGGCGGTGAATGGATAACGACTTAGCTCTTTTACCATTCCCGAAATATCACGCGGATTGGTTATCAATAAACTGCGCCCACCTAACTCAATAAACAGCAGGCAGTTCATGGTTAAAGCAAATATGTGATAGAGGGGGAGTGCCGTGACCACCAGCTCGTGGCCGGGTTGCAGCAAAGGTGCATAAGCCGCTTTCGCCTGCTCCAGGTTCGACTGCATATTGCGGTGTGTCAGCATTGCGCCTTTCGCCACCCCCGTCGTACCTCCGGTATATTGCAAAAATGCCAGGTCAGTATTGATAATATCCGGCTTAACATATTGCAGACGGCGACCTTTTTGCAGCGCAGTGCGAAACGAGATAGCATCGGGTAGATAATATTTCGGTACCAGTCGCTTGATGTATTTCACCACGAAATTAACCAGCGTCCCTTTGGCCGTCGACAACTGATCACCCATGCGGGTTAAGATGACATGTTTAACCTGGGTTTTAAAAACGATCTTTTCCAGCGTGTGAGCAAAGTTGGAGACAATAACGATTGCCACAGCTCCGCTGTCATTCAGTTGATGCTCTAACTCGCGCGGGGTATACAGCGGGTTAACATTCACCACCACCATACACGCACGCAAAATACCAAACAAAGCTATGGGATATTGCAGCAGGTTGGGCATCATCAAGGCCACACGGTCACCTTTTTGTAACCCCAAACCTTGCTGTAGATAGGCGGCGAAAGCACGACTACGCTCTTCCAACTTACGGAAGGTCATCACCTCCCCCATATTGATGAACGCAGGTTGGTCCGCATAACGCAGTGCGGCGTTCTCAAACATTTCCACCAAAGAAGAATAGCGATCCGGGTCAATCTCTGCGGGGACATCTGCCGGATAACGCTTTAGCCATACTTTTTCCAAGGTAGCACTCCTGAAATTATTATTGATCGCCAGAGTAAGACGCAAATTCACATCAGAACTTTAACAATATTTTAACTCAGCTTACCAGTTTGCTTTCAAACAATTTTGAGGTTGGGATATACGTCACTATTTTCTGGCGCCGGGATCTCAAAAATAACTAAGGCAGCCAATGCCGCC
>NZ_JAZGQA010000301.1:0-3274 GCF_048593855.1 Yersinia sp. 2542 StPb PI | reverse complement strand
CTTAATACTTAATACTTAATAGATAATAATTCATACTTATGATGTAATGCGGGTAATTGACCTAACAGAGGATGGACGATGATCACTATTGTCGGATGTAACAAAGGTGGTGCGGCCAAGACCACGACTGCCATCAATATCGCCATTGGCTTGGCATTGCGCGGGGAAGACGTTTGTCTGGTCGATGCAGATGTTCAGCGCTCTGCCTCTCGCTGGTATGCCGAACGGGAACTATCGGGACTCATCCCGACCATCACCTTGATTGAGAAACGTGACAATATCTCCCAGACACTGAAAAGTCTGGAGAAACGGTTTGGTCAGGTTATTGTCGATGTCGCTGGCCGTAACAGTCGGGAACTGATCACCGGCGGTACCGTTGCCCATCAAATCATTGCGCCTCATCAGTGTTCCCAGTTGGATTTGGATACGTTGATGGAGCTTCAGCATCAGTTGGAGAGCATGCGGGATCTGAATCCCGGATTAAAAGCCTGGTGTTATCAGACCATGGCGACAACCAATCCCTTGATTCGGGGTACGGAACGCAATGAGTTTCTTGAGTATGTGAAAGAGTTCGATGGGCTGGTTCCTCTGAGTAGTGTCGGGTGCTACCGAAAAATCTACCGTGATGTGATGTCCGATGGACGCTCAGTGCTGGAAACCGACAATGACAATGCGAAAGCTGAAGTCATGGCTCTGTTGCAGGAGGTTTTCTGATGGCACTTAAAAAGCCCCAGATGCGTAAAGAAGTGACGGAAGCCGACGCCGAAGCACTCGCGAACCGGTTGGCTGACAGGCCTTACGGTGAAGAGAAAAAACCGTCCTTACGGCCTGAAGCGCTGACCAGAACCACCATATCGTTACCTGAAGGCTTGCTGCGGGAGCTTGAAGATAGGGCTCTGGCCAATAAGCGTGCGGGAGTCGCGCCTAAAAATGTTAGTGCACTGATTCGAGAGGCGTTAGAAGTATATTTGAAAATGCAGTAACATCATAAATAGTATGAAATCATAAGTATGAAGTATTTATCAACTCTATCTTTTACACAGAATATTTTGCAGATGATCGATTGGGTACATAGTGTGACAATCCACCCTCAGTATATTGGGCAACGTGTGACATATTGCCTTTAGTGACGGAAATTACTGGATGACTGTGACAAATTGCCATCATGTTAGTGAGCTATTACGGGGGATTTTGATATCTGCGGGTCTGCCATGAAGAAATAGTCCTAAAGAAGACGCTGGAGGGCTCGTTGTCACTACCGACATGTTCATTGAGGGCTATTTGTCACACTTCAGTGTAGGAGAATACGATGTGAGTGGTCAGGCGTCCTGATTTTTTTTCAATATAATCAAGACTTATTGGGGTTCGCTTATTGATTTCTTCGACAATGGGATTGAGAAATCTGCGCCTGAAATCAGGCATTCGTGTATAGCTCTGTGGCAGTTGATAACGTTCAATCATCCATTTAACCCCCAGAATGGCGACGCCTGTACCATCGCTTCGCCTGTATTGGCACAGTGACTCATAGAGCCGCATCGCGTAGGGGCTGGTGATCTCTTTTGTTTCACCGAGGCGAAATTGTGTGAATCGATTTTGTAAACCAATAAAGAAGGGAATGAGATAAGGGTTTAGATGGACACTGTAGACGCCTCGTGCCGGGCTGTGCGCACGCTTAATAAACCAGGGGTAGGACTCATAGCCTTTCTCGTCCCCTAAGTCTTCCTCCGGCCGGTAGAACGTGACCTCTTTACCCACAAAATTTTTCAACGCATTGCGAATATCTTTACTGGCTTCCGCGGATGTTAAGTTGAATATCTCCGCGTATTTTGACACGGCAATCTCACAGATGCCGTTATGCTGCTCAAGGCCCTGAACACTGTCCACTTTTCTGATCTGGTCAACAAAGAGATAGAGCATACGTTTCTGGTCTCGAGACAGGCTGTATGCGGCTTCGGTCAGTTCATTGGATTGAACGATACGTTGGCCAACTTTACGGGGCTTATTTTTTAATTCAGGCACCATACCCATCTTTATCTCTGTGATAACTGTGACATGTCTGGATGTTGTCACGGGGGTGAGTCTCTGTCAAATTCCTGTGAATAAAGTCTATTCGTCAGGGCAATTTGTCACTGTTTTCAGGGCAAACTGTCACGGTTTAACCCTGTTTTGAGGGTGATTTGTCACGAAATGAGGGTGATTTGTCACGCAGGTTCAGCTGAGAGCCCCGTAATATAAGGCTCTGGAGTACCTCTAAAAAGGTTTAAAAAAGGATCTTAAAAAGATCTATTAAAAATAAGCAGTGTATATGTGTATAAGTCGGTATTCGGGCAAGAAAAATACAATTACCATCATAAGGATGTCGCTATCCGGCTTTGCCGGATGCTTCTCTCTTATTCGCTTCGCTCTTATGCTTCCTCCCTACGGCTACGCCTTCGGGCAACACTACAGCTTCAATCACCATATAAGCCTTAAAAATAATGTCCAAAAACAAATCACATTTAATATTTAAAACCATCTCAAAAAAGATATCTGTACATCCCGACTTACAGCCCCCTAAGTGCGACCAGCAAGCTGTCCGCACTAAGGCCCCGATACATCGCGGCTATGCCGCGCTAACGGGGTTAAAAGGGCTTATATCACTCCTTCATTAGCAGTCAGTCCGCAAGGCTTAGCAGGGCAAGGGGGGTATTAGGATCTTTAATGATCTTTTACCGGCTTATGCCGGGCTTCGGCGGGTCACTTTCAGTGTCACATGGCTTATCAGAGAGCCGCCTTTCATGTGCTACGCACATTGATGGGGTTTGGTGCATGAAGGTAACATGCTGTTTTTTCTCTAATGTTGCCTATTCATGTCTTTGATCCGAAATGCCTTTAAACGCCCGCATTATCCCGTCGATATCATCGCGCAATGTGTTTGCTGGCCTAGCTTCGTTAATCCGACAGAACACTTCTTAGGCCTTCTGGTGACACTCATGCCTTATGTTAAAAATTGGTTAATATAAATCGGGGTTGTGAGCCATTTAGATGGGGTAAACATACTGGTTAAAGGAAATGTGAGCAATCAACACTACTCGGCTGTAAGAGTTTATATGGTTTATGTCCACCGACGAAAAAACCAAAAATATCAGCTATCGCGTTGATGTCGATAGTAAAATAACTGAACCAATGATATGTAAAAAATTAAATAAAATTGTAAGTTATCTCTTTGCAAGAGTATCAAATTATGCGATCTGAATAATTCAGTTCCAACTTTTTTTTAACTTATTTTTACCAT
>NZ_JAZGQA010000300.1:0-3319 GCF_048593855.1 Yersinia sp. 2542 StPb PI | reverse complement strand
GTCAAAATATAAGAAATATAATCTAGATGCGGTTTTTATTGCACTAAATGTCACCGGATTGCTGGGGTTTATCTATAGCTCATTGCGAATAAACAGAATGTCAAAGGAGATAGCGAAACGTATTGAGGCAGAAAAGAGCATCAACTGGATGTCTAGCCATGATATCTTAACGGATCTACCTAACCAAAAATTTCTCGACTCTTATATTTCACGTTCTGCTAAGAATAAAGATGCACTAAATCATGTAGTTCTAAGTATAGAGATTAATAAGTTTAAAGATGTCAACGATCTGCTCGACTACGACCACCGAAATGAAATATTTAAGCTGGTTGGACAACGCCTCTCTTATATGTTCCCAGGTAATGTCTATAAATTACGCGGTGATGAGTTTTTGGTATTAAAGTCAAATAAAGATAAAACGGACCTATCATTGCTGGGCGAACGCATAGTGAAGACTATTTGCAGCCTTATTCAAATTGATGGTTTTACCTTTAATATAGCCGCCAATGTTGGTATCTCTCGCTATCCTGAAGATTCTGGCGATCTTCGACAAGCTATTCAGCAATCGGCCTGTGCTTTGTACATTGCTAAGAAGGCCGGTCGTGAGGAAGTCCGGGTCTTTACTCCCTTGATGCAGAATACACTTTTATCCCGAGCCCAACTTAAGAGTGATTTTAAGAAAGCGTTGGCGAGTAATGCATTCTCTGTCTATTACCAGCCGTTAGTGGACCTGAGAACCGAAAAAACAGTCGGTTTTGAAGCCCTTGCGCGCTGGGAGGTCTCCCCAGGCAAATTTATTTCCCCTACTCTATTCATTCCTCTGGCGGAAGAGATGGGTAAAATCTCTGAGCTGACGGAACAGTTGTTTCGGCTAGCCTGTCTCGAAACATTAAGCTGGCCTGCTCATCTGGTACTGTCATTTAATATTTCCCCGATACTGCTGTGTAATAAGCAACTGAGCACGCGCATCATGAGCGTCATGAATGAGTTGGGGCTGCCCGCAGATCGTCTGGAGGTAGAAATCACGGAAAGTGCACTTTTTCAGAATGCCAATGTAGCCCGATTTACGCTTAAAAAACTCAGGGATGAGGGAATAAAAATTGCGTTAGACGATTTTGGTACCGGTTACTCCAGTCTTTCTCAGCTTTGCAACTTCTCATTTGATAAGTTAAAGATTGATAAGAGCTTCATCGATACTTTCCAACACAATGAAAAAAAAGAAAAAATTGTACGTGCCATTATCTCATTGGCCAGTTCTTTGGGGGTAAAAGTCACCGCCGAAGGTATCGAACACACCAGTCAACTTGTGCGTCTACAGGATATTGGGTGTGATATTGGCCAGGGATATCTGCTTGGTATGCCCGCAGCGAAAGCGGTCCTATATCCGGTGGAATCCTTATTGATTTATAAATTTTCTCCAGAAATCGCTGAGAAAGAGAGCGCATAAAAACAGAGGGTATACCGCTGAGGAATTGGCAGTGTGCTGTGGGAGTATGAGGGGGGAATCATTGAGGGTACGCTGCGCCCTTCGCTGACAGGCAGCGAAGGGCGGTAACATTAAAACTTAGTCCAACCGCCCTGTTCTGCGACTAATGCGACACTCTTAACTCGTGTCTTTGGCCTGAGCAGAGGGCCTGTTGAAACGCCAGGTGCCTTTCCTTTGATTTTAAATACCGAGACAATTTCTGTTAGTTGACGAGCCTGCTCTTCCAACGAGGCAGCAGCAGCAGCGGATTGCTGCACTAAGGCGGCATTTTGCTGCGTGACGCTGTCCATTTGAACCACCGCAGAACCAATTTGGCTGATCCCTTTACTCTGTTCGGTCGAGGCTGCGGCTATTTCGCTCATAATGTCATTTACGTTGCTGACTGAGCTCACGATTTTGTCCATCGCATCACCTGCTCGCGTCACCTGTTCAGACCCGGATTTAATATTTTTAACTGATTCATTGATCAGCACATCAATCTCTTTTGCTGCCTGTGCGCTGCGTTGCGCCAAATTTCTCACTTCACTGGCGACAACGGCAAATCCACGACCTTGTTCCCCTGCTCGCGCTGCCTCGACAGCGGCATTTAACGCAAGAATATTGGTTTGAAACGCAATACTGTTGATGACGCCAATGATATCGACGATTTTATGTGAGCTGCTGGTAATTTTCGTCATGGTGGCAATGACGCCACTGACAATGACGCCGCCCTGTTGTGCTTCCCGAGTGGCCTGGTTCGCCAGTGTACTTGCCTGGCCGGCATTATCTGCATTCTGCTGAACGGTTGAACCGAGTTGTTCCATGCTGGAGGCGGTCTCTTCCAGCGCCGAGGCTTGTTCTTCAGTTCGGGAAGACAAATCGGTATTTCCGACTGATATCTCACTAGAACCCCTGTAAATCGAATCCGCACTGTTGCGGATTTCAAACACCGTTTTGGCCCAGTTATCCTGCATCTTGTTAATATAAGGAATTAACTGGCCAATACAGTTTCTACCCTGATCTACGATGTTGTGGTCAAGTACGCCTTGTGCCAGAGATTCAAGATGAGCTTTTACTCTGTTCAAAGGCTTAACGAGAAAGTTAACCAGATAGCGGTCGGTTGTCACCATGATAAGCACACTGATTAATAACGCACTGACGAGGATATATTGACACCACACTAGCCATTGGGAAATCCGCTGATTTGCTTCTTCATTTAGGGATATAATTTTTGCGTTGTATTTGTCTATCGCTGCACTGAAGTTCCGTCTTAACGGAAGATATTTACCTGTTTTTATTACTTCAAAATTGTTTATATTTTTTTCTCTTGCTGATTCGAACATCGGCAAAACTGCACTGTTATAGAGATTAAAAGAACTGTTATAAATATCATCTATTGTGGTTGAGTCAATTTTCCCATGATCAATAGTTTTAAATTGACTGAGCCCATTTTTAAGGCCGTCTAATTCGGTAAGGGTTGCCTTCATTTCAAGATCGAAAACCCCAGTGTCATTTTTCGCCATTGCTCCCATAGCACGTTCCATCGCTGTTGTCGCGCGGTAGTATTGTGCATTGGCACTATTAATAATATCGCCATTTTGCTGCTGAGTATGGGTTACACCTAGCTCTTGGTTTAATTGCTTAAGAGAGTATAAAGCAAAGCCTGATGCCCCGGCCCACAACAGTGAAAACACGATGAGAATGAGTATAAGTGCCGTTCTTATTTTAATATTTCGTATGAATCTCATGTTATTAAACCTCAAATGTCGGACACGGGAAAGATACCTTGGAAAGGCAGTTAATAACTAATTTCGGTGTCTATAAAACAGTTGAGTAAATTGTTTTATATTTCAT
>NZ_JAZGQA010000002.1:0-95033 GCF_048593855.1 Yersinia sp. 2542 StPb PI | reverse complement strand
ATTCGCCGTTAACCAGAATGATGGTATTAAGAATAGCTATTTCTTACTTTTTGTATGGGAATAATTATACCTAATGCTAAGTGCTATAAATTTGATGTGATCGATTGTTTTGTTTTATTTGAACCTACTCAGGGGCATTACTAGCAAAAACGTGATCCCAAACAGGATCTACTAGGCTAAAGTCTTTTTTGCAGCGTGAAATGCTGAATTCAAGTCAAAAATCGGGCTGATGAGTGACAGATTTGTCTGAGTGAGTAGATGCGAGTAGACTGCATCCCCTGTTTGATTTCGGAGTTAACCACCATGAGCGAAACGGCAAGCTGGCAGCCGATTGCACCTATCGCCAATTTGTTGAAACGCGCAGCAATAATGGCAGAGATCCGGCGCTTTTTTGCCGATCGTGGCGTATTAGAAGTTGAAACGCCAACCATGAGCCAAGCGACAGTGACGGACGTTCATTTAGTCCCATTCCAAACCCGGTTTGTTGGCCCGGGCGCTGCCGATGGTATGACGCTGTACATGATGACCAGCCCGGAATACCACATGAAGCGCTTGTTGGCGGCAGGCAGTGGATCTATCTATCAATTGGGGCGCAGTTTTCGCAATGAAGAAGCTGGCCGTCATCACAATCCTGAATTCACCATGCTGGAATGGTATCGCCCACATTATGATATGTATCGCTTAATGAATGAGGTTGATGACCTGTTGCAGCAAATACTGGATTGTAATAGCGCTGAAACCTTGTCTTATCAGCAAGCATTCCTGCGCCACTTAGACATTGATCCATTGTCGGCAGATAAAGCGCAATTGCGTGAAGCCGCGGCAAAACTGGATTTAAGTAATATTGCCGATACAGAAGAAGATCGCGATACGCTATTGCAGCTGCTGTTTACCGTTGGAGTCGAGCCACACATTGGCCGCGATAAACCCGCCTTTGTTTATCATTTCCCCGCGTCTCAAGCTTCACTGGCGGTGATCAGCACTGAAGATCACCGAGTAGCAGAACGTTTTGAGGTTTACTTCAAAGGTATTGAGTTAGCGAATGGTTTCCATGAACTGACTGATGGTGATGAACAACTGCAACGTTTTGAGCAAGATAATCGCATGCGAGCCAAACGGGGTTTACCGCAGAACCCAATCGATATGAACCTAATTGCCGCCTTGAAACAGGGCTTGCCGGATTGCTCAGGAGTGGCGTTAGGTGTTGATCGTCTGGTGATGCTGGCGCTGGGGGCGGAAAGGTTAGATGAGGTTATCGCATTCCCAGTAGGGCGTGCTTAATAACCCCTCGCCCTTGGCGCCGCAGCGGTGTTCGCTACGTTCACGAACACTGATGTAAGCTCATCGGGATTAATGAACTTGCTGCCGTGCTGCAACACCAATGACTTTGGGTAATATTCCTGATTATTGGGCCTGACTCTTCACAGAGTCAGGCCATTTCTCTATCGATACGTCAACTTAATTTACAAGCTACCCGGTGTGCGGCCACGCCCTGAAGTAATAGTGCGGCCAGCGCCACGCCCCAGTGTTTCCAGCCGAGCCTGGAAGGGTGGGAATGGCAGAGTAATGCCGTGCTCACGGTAACCGGCCAGAATCAACTGGTGGATCTCATGGCGCAGTGGCATACGATGGCCCATTTCGGCGGCGTAAATACGCAGTTCGAAAATCTGAATCCCTTGTTGAAGATCAACCAGATAGACCTCGGGTGGTGGGTTATCCAATACCAAGGTACAGCGGCGTGCAGCAGTAAGTAACACCTCAGTCACTTCCTCACTGCTGGTTTCAGCCGGAGCCGGTACTGTGAGTACCACACGGGTAATTGAATCCGACAGTGACCAGTTAATAAATTGCTCAGTAATAAATGCCTTATTCGGCACGATAATTTCTTTGCGATCCCAGTCAGAGATAGTTGTGGCACGGGTATTGATTTTGGTCACGCTACCGGTGAGATCACGTATGGTCACGGTATCGCCGATACGGATCGGTTTCTCGAACAAGATGATCAGACCAGAAACAAAGTTGGCAAAAATCTCCTGCAAACCGAACCCCAAACCTAAACCAAGTGCGGCAACCAACCATTGGAATTTCGCCCACTCGATCCCCAACATAGAGAAACCGAGCAAGCTGCCGAACAGGATCAACAGATATTTGGTGATGGTGGAGATGGCATAGCCCGTTCCCGGCGTCAGATCCAGATGCTGCAATAGCGCCAGTTCCAGTAGGGCAGGCAGGTTACGCACTAGCTGGGTAGTCACAACCATCACTAAAATAGCGATCAGCAGTGATCCCATGGTGATCGCCTGCACCGACTCAATACCGTTAATGGTGGATGACACATCCCACAGGCGAATATTTTCCAGAAAACCAAACGCTGAATGAATCTCAGACCACAATGCTATCACTGAAACCAAGGCGATCATCGTCAGGATCGATCGCACCAGACGCAGAGATTGGGCGCTGATCACATCCAGATCAATGACCGGTTCCTCAACATCAATGGACCCTTCGGTACTGTTATTGTGCGGCGTATCTTCTTCACCGCGGGCGCGCTGCGCCAGAATATCGGCTCGCCGCTGCTTAGCTCGGTCAAAAGCAATACGGCGGCGCTGAATCAGCATCCAACGGCGGATAATATGGTAAACCACCAACAAGAAGAACCAGATGGCAACCGAGGTTTCCAAACGCGCCAGTAGCGCCTGTGAGGTGGTGAGATAACCGAGCGCCGCGGCCAATGCCGCAATCAGTGGGGCAGATAGCAGTAGCCCCCATAACGCCACGTTAATGATGTTCTCGCCCGAGCCTTTTTTATCCAGATAGAGTGGAATACCGGCTCGTTTCAGGCTATTGGTCACCAGACTTAAGGCAACACACAGCAAAATAAAGCACAAGCGGCCCAGGGTGCCAGCGAATTCACGGTCGTTATAATTCTCGAATGTAATCAGTGCCATCATCAATGGGATAATCAACCACACTGACATGCGATAAAAACGCATTGCCCGCCCGACCTGCGCCGGTGACCAGCGGAAGTGGGTGATAAACAGGCCATGAGGATGGGCAAACGAGGCACTTATCATAAACAGCCACAGTACTGGCACGGTGGCAGTGACGGCATTACCAATGGCGATCGCCATCGGATATGACCAGGCGTTTTGCAGGCCATAGCCGAGCGCGGCCCACAATACCGGTAGCGGCAGCGCCATCAGAATTGACCAGAAAACGGTACGTAATGTCAGGGAGAAATGGTCTTGCGTAACCTTACCTACCCGGCTGCTAGCACGCTCCAGGAAGGCATGATAGTGGCGACGCAAGCTGATACTGAAACCGACAAACAGCAAGGCTGCGCTGATCGGTAGCAGTGTCTCCTGGCTGGTCATCATCATGACGAATGCGCCACTTAACTGCGAAAGTGTATCCAGCGACAGTAAGCGGGTCAGGTCATGGGCAACGTTAATCGGGTAAGACAGTGATATTGGGCTGACATCTGCGACCCAAAACAGATAACGGTGAGTGGCCTCGCGAACTTCACTTAGCGCATCCACCAACTGACTGTTGGCCACTTTCAACTTGGTTAATTCTAGAATCTGGGTGTCATAGCCGGACAGCAGAGAATTCAGCAATTCGCGCTGTGTGCGCCATTGAGCATCAAGGATCCGCTGCTGTTCGGTGGTGAGCGGTGTACCATCATTTTGCTTTAATTTGACATTTTGCTGCTGTAACTTCTCCAACATGTCTTCATATTGCAGACGTTGAACCCGCAACTGCGCCATATCACGATCCAGTTGCTGAGATTTCGGTACGTCAGGCAATCTTGCAACCTGTGCCCGCAGTGTTTCCCCCAGTGCGGTTGAAACGCCCAGCCACTGGGCCTGTTCACGAATAGTACTGAGAGCCTGCCGGACTTGTTGGGTCTGGGCTACCGCTTGCCGTTGTTGCGAAGAGATCAGATCAATGCGTTGCGCCTGTTGATTTAGCGCTTGAGATAGCTCGCGGTTGATTTGCAGTTGCTGGATGATTGACTCAGGTAAATCGCCCCCTTGTTCCGCCAGTAACTCGGTGCGCTCAAGTGCCTGTTCAGCCGCCTGCTGACGCTGGTTATTGAGATTATTACGTAAGGTTTGGAGCTGAGCATCAACCCGTTCTTGACGCTTTTTGTATAACTCGGCGCGCAGCCGTGACAGCTCTTGCCGGTTGTTGGCTGAGAGCTGAGAAAGCTCCAGTTCATTGGCTTTAGCCTTACGGGCCACGGCTTCTGCTTGTAGTAATGCAAACTGTGCCTGTGCGACCGGATTGGCGGGGTTACTTTGCGCCTGAAGGCGGGTGCTGATTTCAGTCAGAATTCGCCGAGCTTCTGATTGCTGCTGAGGCAACTGGCTGAGGGATTCACTGATTTCCCGCGCCCGATCCTGTTCTTGTTGCGACAGACGGCTTAATTCCAACAACTGGCTGCTGATTTGCAGCACTTGTTGTTCCAGTTCGGATGTAGACATGTTACTGGGTACGGGCAGGGGTTTATCCCCTTCTTGCGCCAGTTCCTGGCGTAACTCGCGGGTCAGTTTGGGGAAGTCATCAATGGCTTTTTGATACTGCTGGGCGCGGATATCAGACTCTTTTGCATCCGCCAGCCAGCTAAGAGCCGATTGCAGCGCCTGAACAATTTCGGTCTGATTTGGCATCCCTTTATTGGTTTCAGCCTGTTTCAGCTCTTGTCTGAGCTGATCTTCATTAGGCTGAGTTGCCGCATGCAACGGCAAAGACAGCAGCATGACAAATGACAGTAACAGGCCAAAAGAGAGTGATTTACCAAAAGATCGAGAAATTATTAGGCGCACGTAAGGGTTCCTTAACATCGATTACGTTTATACCCGTCATACTCCAAGCTGCATATGCATTGGCTGCTCTCGTTTACCCGAATCATTGACTAGTCTCAACTCATCGGGTTTATTCGCTTGCCGCCTTACTGCAACTCGAATTATTTAGGGTATAGCAGTAGGGACGGCTTCGGCTAATACTTCACCCATGCGGGTAACAGAACCACTGTTTAACTGTGGTGCTAAATAGACTTTACCTTCAGCAAACAGGTTAATCACTGTCGAGCCTAACTTAAAGCGGCCCATTTCTTGCCCTTTTTCCAGCACTACCGCGCCTTCAGTTCCTGCTTGCGGATAGGTCCATCGGCGAATCACACCTTCTCGTGGCGGGGTAATGGTGCCAGCCCAGACGGTTTCTATGCTGCCAACAATAGTGGCACCTACCAGAATTTGTGCCATCGGGCCAAAAGCGGTATCAAAGATGCAAATAATACGTTCATTACGTGCGAAGAGATTAGGCACATTGGCCGCAGTCAATGGATTGACCGAGAACAAATCACCTGGCACATAAATCATTTCGCGCAAGATACCGTCACACGGCATATGGACGCGATGGTAGTCACGTGGAGCCAGATAGGTGGTGACAAAATGGCCATTTTGGAACTCAGCAGCCAACATATAGTTACCGGCGAGTAGGGCTTCCAGCGTGTAGTTGTGGCCCTTTGCCTGCAAAATTTGCCCGTCATGAATTGCGCCTAACTGGCTAATAGCGCCGTCGGCAGGTTGGGCCAAGAGGTTTTCTTCCGTTACAACAGGGCGCACACCCGCGCGCAGTGGGCGCACAAAGAACTCATTAAACGAACGATAAGCAGAGAACTCAGGGTCCTGGGCTTCCTTCATATCAACATGGTAGTAGCGGGCAAATGCCTTGATCACCAGTTGGGTCAGCCAGCCACCTTGCTTATCTGCCCCCCAGCCTGCCAAACGAGTCAGGCCAAGTTTTGGGAGTAAATATTGTAATCTGATTTTGATACTGTCCAGCACGTAGACCTCTGGGTAAACGGTAAAATTAATGAGGGGGCGCATTATACTCGTCGCCCTTCAAGATACAGGGGTGTTGGCTGCCTTTACTCACACCAGTCACTTACTTGAGTAAGCTCCTGAGGCTTCGCTCAATTGCCGCCTACCTGCATCTTGAAGTCACTGGGTATATATCTTTCTGCGCCCACAGTTTTTAGCTAAAGCATGTTCAACAGGACTATTGAGACATCATTTCTCGTCGCTATCAGATGTCTTACGCGGCTTCGCCTGTTCCATACTTTCCAGGATTCGATGGTAATTATCGAAACGCTCTTCAGCGATTTTGCCTTGTTCTACCGCTTCGCGCAGTGCACAACCGGGATCGGTGGTATGGCTGCAATCACGGAATTTGCAATGGCCGAGATAATCACGGAATTCGACAAATCCTTGAGTGATTTGTTCCGGTGCCAGATGCCAGAGGCCAAATTCACGCACCCCCGGTGAGTCAATCACATCGCCGCCTTGCTGGAAGTGATATAAGCGGGCTGCGGTGGTGGTGTGCTGACCCAGACCTGAATTACCCGATACCGTATTCACCAGAATTTCGTTATCCGTTGGCGGTAACAGGGCATTCAGCAGGCTGGATTTACCCACGCCGGACTGACCGGCAAAGATACTGATGCGCCCGGCCAGTGCCTTTTCAAAGGCTTCCATCCCTTCACGGGTTTGACTTGAGACTTCCAGCACGTTGTAGCCAATGCGCCGGTAAATCTCCATCATGCCATCAACGAATTTACGGCCATCGGCATCCAGTAAATCGATTTTGTTCAACACAATTAACGGTTCGACTTCCAGTGTTTCACAGGCCACCAGATAGCGATCGATAATATTAAGAGAAAGTTCAGGTAAGATCGCCGAAACGATCACTATCTGATCGATATTTGCGGCGATCGGTTTCACGCCGTCGTACAGGTCAGGGCGTGTCAGCACGGATGTACGCTCATGTACGGCTTCGACAATGCCTTTAACCCGCACACCTTCCTGAGCTTGCAGGCCTGGACGCCAGACCACACGGTCACCGGTAACCAGTGATTTAATGGTACGGCGGATGTTACAACGGTGTTGAACACCATCGGTGGCTTCGACATCGGCGTGCTGACCGAAACGACTGATTACGATACCTTCTTGCGCATCGCCAAGCTGAGAGTCATCTAACTCAGGTTTTCTATCAGTGCGTAGCCGACGCTGATGGTTTGCCTGCACACGGCGTTGTTGACCTTTCGACAGTTTATTCTTACTCACTGCGCCTCACTTGAATCTGCATTAATACCCTTCATACTTGAAGCCGCTAGGGCCACTCGCTTCACTCCCCCGCATCGGTGTAATCTTATCGGGATTCGTTTGCTTGCTACCTACCTGCAACGCCAATTTCTTTGGGTATATCGCTGGTTGCGACCAAAAGGGCTATGATACACATTATTTTATCAATTAACCGTTTGTTCGGTAGTCTCACCCGCTAACAGGCAGGAAATATTATGGCAGAGAATCAAAATAATCTGATCTGGATCGATCTGGAAATGACCGGCCTTGATCCTGAGCGCGATCGGATCATTGAGATAGCCACTCTGGTCACCGATGCTAATCTCAATATTCTAGCCGAAGGCCCAGTATTGGCGGTTCATCAGTCAGATGAACAGCTTGGGCTTATGGATGAATGGAATGTGCGTACCCATACCGGCAGTGGTTTAGTGGAACGGGTTAAAGCCAGCCCATTTAGCGATAGTGATGCTGAATTACAAACCATTGAATTCTTGAAACAGTGGGTTCCAGCAGGCGCTTCACCTATCTGTGGTAACAGTGTCGGCCAAGACCGCCGCTTCCTGTTCCGTTATATGCCAGAGCTTGAAGCTTATTTCCACTACCGCTATCTGGATGTCAGCACGCTAAAAGAGCTGGCACGCCGCTGGAAACCAGAGATTCTGCCTGGTTTCAAAAAACAAAATACCCATCAAGCACTAGACGATATCCGTGAATCTGTGGCTGAGCTTGCCTATTACCGCGAGCATTTTATTCAATCTTAATCCCCTGCGGCCTTGAAGTAGCAGGGGTGTTAGCTGCACTCACTTACCCGAATCACTGACTGCCCGTTGACCTTAAAATAAATAGACTCATCAGGATGCGTTTGCTGGCTGCCTGGCTGCTACTCCAATGACTTTGAGGATTTGTTGCGGCCTTGCAGTAGCAGGGGTAGCTGCGTTTACACCCCTGCTGTTTCAATAACTTTGGGTATATACTTTGCCCGGCGCTGGTAAAAGCGCCACATTGCTGTTTTAATCGGCACTTGAACCAAAAAATGATTTTTTTGCTTTTAGGGGCTTGCGGCAAAACGGATTTCTCGTATAATGCGCACCCCGTACCGATGAAGAATTCGCAAACATGCGCAGACCGATTTAGTACGAGTTATGTGTAGAAAAAGTTGTAAAAAGTAAGACGGCACCAAGCGGGAATAGCTCAGTTGGTAGAGCACGACCTTGCCAAGGTCGGGGTCGCGAGTTCGAGTCTCGTTTCCCGCTCCAATCTTTAACCATAAAGATAGTGACCGGCAGTACAACAGCTTTAGTTCAGAAGTCAGAAATAGAAGTGATACGTTATTATGACGTATGGCAGCGACGCGGGAATAGCTCAGTTGGTAGAGCACGACCTTGCCAAGGTCGGGGTCGCGAGTTCGAGTCTCGTTTCCCGCTCCAAAATTTTTATTCAATTCTATTATTTTTATCCACAGCTACATAACGCGCCATGCCGCGTTGTACATACAATGTATTAACTTCGTCAACAGACTTATCCACAGATTCTGCTCTTTTTATATCCAGCTCATATTTTATCCACTGCGTAACCCTCTTTCATATCTCTTTGATTTATCGATATATATTTTTCTGTGAAAACGTTATACCGATCACTTGCGCTTTTTTTCGCACTTGATTGCCAAGGTGTTTTTATTTTTATGCACAGGAAAACTCCGAGTTCATTCATTATAAAAATACATAAAAAAAAGCCATACCAAACAGCATATAGTTTCAGGTAAAGGGGGGATATCAGGCATCCCGTGGTAGGCCTTTCTCAATAGCCCGCACCAGCCTTTTTTTCTGTGGCGATTGAACAGCCACAGTCAGTGTAGACCGTCTTTTCAATTGTTGTGAGATTGACCACTCAATATGTTCATCTAGCATTGGATCAATCCCGCGGCGCGCTTCCAGTGCCAATACGATACTGTCGAGATAGGGGGCATTGCCCAGTGCTACCGAGATATTACGTAGCCAGCGTAGGTGACCAATGCGGCGGATGGCGGAACCCTCCGTAACCCGCAAAAATTTCTCTTCATTCCAGGCAAATAAATCCAATAACTGTGGCGTGTGTAGCACGGCGCGTGGGCTGAAATCTTCCTCATCAGTTAATTGTGAGAAGCGGTTCCAGGGGCAGATAAGCTGACAATCATCACAGCCATAAATACGATTTCCCATTAGTGGACGAAATTCTTCTGGTATCGCCCCTTCAAGTTCAATGGTCAGGTAGGAGATACAGCGGCGAGCATCAACGGTATAGGGTGCAACGATAGCGCCGGTCGGGCAGGTGGTGATACAGGCAACGCAACGGCCACATTGCTCCTCTTGCGGCTTATCTATAGGCAGCGGCAGATCAATTAATAATTCGCCAAGAAAGAACCAGGAACCCGCATCACGATTTAAAATCAGTGAGTGCTTACCAACCCAGCCAATTCCTGCTTTTGCAGCCAATGACCGCTCCATTATGGGGGCAGAATCGACAAATGGGCGGAAATTGATGTCACCGTGAGCCTGCTCCAGACAGTAACTCTGAATCATATCGCCCAATCTTTTCAGCCGCTGGCGCAGCAATTTATGATAATCACGGCCCAGCGCATAGCGACTGACATAACCTAACTCAGCATTGTTCAATGTGCTGGCAAATGCAGCCTTGGCAGGGAGATAATTCATCCGCACGCTAATCACCCGTAAGGTTCCGGGTAATAATTCATGGGGCCGCGCGCGCAGCATACCGTGGCGAGCCATCCAGGCCATCTCGCCATGATATTGTTTATCAAGCCAAGTTTGTAACCGCGGTTCTTCCGCAGACAAATCCGTATCGCAGATACCGACTTGCTGGAAACCTAGCGATTGCCCCCATTGCTTGATATGTTGGGCTAATTGATTCAGATCGAGGGGGTGTGCCATGACGGACCATAGTAAGAAACAAATCGGTGTCAGCTTACCACACTCTGTTTTTTCTGCGGACTGGGTACGCCAGAACGAGGCCGTGGCCGCGGCACACTTTTCTCTAACGTTGTTTGATCTGATGGTCAGAGCGGGCGATGCGGCCTTTGAACTGGCGCGTAAACAGTACCCAGCGGCGCGTCACTGGTTGATATTATGTGGCCACGGTAATAATGGTGGCGATGGTTATATCGTTGCGAATCGGGCATTAGCCGCCGGGCTGAATGTTACGCTTATTGCCTGCCCCGGCAATCGGCCATTACCCGCACAAGCGCATCAGGCGCAATCCCAATGGCTGGCGGCAGGTGGCATAATTCATCAACCTGAGACACCGTGGCCACAACATGTTGATTTGATTATTGATGCATTGTTGGGTATTGGCCTGCGAGCGGCACCGCAAGGCGCTTATGCTACGCTGATTGACACCGCGAATCGCCATCGGGCCGCAAAGATTGCCTTGGATATTCCTTCTGGACTCAGTGCCGATAGCGGTGCTGCTCCCGGATCTGTTATTCGCGCAGACCACACCCTGACTTTTGTCGCGCTGAAACCAGGTTTGCTCACCGGTCAGGCCCGTGATTGGGTGGGGCATTTACACTGCAATGACTTGGGGCTGACAGCATGGCTGCTCACTCAACCGCTACAAATTGAGCGAATGACCGCAGATCACCTACCGCAATGGCTACAGCCACGCCGCCCTTGTGCTCATAAAGGGGAACATGGCCGATTGTTGCTGGTGGGCGGAGATAAAGGGCTGGGAGGTGCGATTCGCATGGCTGGTGAAGCCGCTCTGCGCAGTGGGGCTGGCTTGGTGCGAGTGCTCACTCACATTGAGCATGTGGCACCGATTCTGGCGGCAAGGCCCGAGTTGATGGTACAAGAGTTAACGCCGGAAACTCTTGAGCAAGGTATTGGCTGGGCTGATGTCCTGGTTGTCGGCCCGGGGTTAGGGCAGTCCGATTGGGGCCGGAATGCTCTGAATTTATTGCAACAAAGTGATAAACCAGCATTATGGGACGCAGATGCGCTCAACTTGCTGGCATTAAATCCACATAGGCGTCAGAATCGGGTATTGACCCCACATCCAGGGGAAGCTGCTCGTCTGCTTGGTTGTCGCGTCGCTGATATTGAGAGTGACCGCTTACTTTCGGCCCGAAACATCGTTAAACAATATGGTGGTGTGGTGGTATTGAAAGGTGCTGGTACCCTGATTGCCAGTGAGCAGGGCGAGATGGCGATTGCTGATGTTGGTAATGCAGGGATGGCCTCCGGCGGCATGGGGGATATTCTGTCCGGTATTATTGGTAGTTTGATAGCACAAAAGCTGGTGCTGTATGATGCTGCCTGTGCAGGTTGTGTCGTGCATGGCGTTGCCGCAGACAAACTGGCTGAAGTTCAAGGCACCCGGGGTTTACTGGCAACAGATTTACTGCCAGTTATTCCGAAGTACGTTAATCCTGAGTTAGCAAGATAGATATCACAGAATGAAAGAACTCGTTTTACCTCTGCCTGATGAGGCAGCGACCGTTGCATTAGGGGCTAGTTTGGCCCATGCCTTCAATGGTGCTAGCGTTATTTATCTGTTCGGTGACTTAGGTGCCGGAAAAACAACTTTCAGCCGCGGCTTCCTTCAGGCCCTTGGCCACATTGGTCATGTTAAAAGCCCTACTTATACCTTGGTTGAACCTTATGCATTAACTCCAAGACCGGTTTACCATTTTGACCTATATCGTCTGGCGGATCCTGAGGAGCTGGAGTTTATGGGTATTCGTGATTATTTCGATGAGCGGGCAATTTGCCTGGTGGAATGGCCACAGCAAGGTGAGGGGTTCTTACCTCGGGCCGATATAGAGTTACATTTGGCGTATCAGGCTGAAGGGCGTGAAGCCCGTCTGGTTGCCCTTTCTGATGCGGGTGCGGATGTATTGCGCCGTTTAGCTGCTGTGCAAGGATAATTTGATAATGATGCATAGCTTGATGCTAATAAATCGCTGCCAACGATCGTTTACCGCAGTCATGCTGGTTATGGTGAGTTTATTAAGCCTACCTTCCGCCTTGGCTATGAAACTCACCGATATTAAGGTGAACAATGGCCCGACGGAAAGCCGGGTGACGCTCAGTTTTGATGGCAAACCGATTTATGCCTTTTTCTCGTTGAGTTCGCCTGAGCGAGTGGTGTTGGATGTCCGCCAAAGCGGTAATCTCTCTGGTTTGCCCTTGGAGTTCAGTGGACAGAATCTGCTGAAAAGAATTCGCTCCAGCACCCCGAAAGATGAGCAAAGCACCCGTCTGGTGCTGGAATTGACGCAAAAAGTTAAAACCCGCGCGGTGACACAGCAGTCGGGCAGTAACTACACGGTGGTCATTACCATGACCGCAGCCGCCCCTGCTCGTCAGGTACAAACCACGTTAAGCCCAAACAATACGTTAAGCTCAAACAATACGTTAAGTCCAAACAATACGTTAAGTCCAAACAGTAGACCACTCAGCCAAACCAATACCCCTAGCCCGAATGCTGGGCGTTTGACGCCGCCGGTCAATAACGTGAATACGGCACCGCGCGTGACCAGTTCAAACACCACATCGGAGGCTAAAAACCCGTTTAACAATAAGCCGACCGTGGTTGTCAGCAGTGATACCGTCACCACCAATACCGCCCGCCCGATTAAAGCCAGCCGTGTTGCTAATAGTGATCGTGTAGTGGTGGCAATCGATGCCGGTCACGGTGGGCAAGACCCAGGTGCAATCGGGCAAAATGGCCTGAAAGAGAAGAATGTCACGATTGCCATCGCCCGCCGACTTGAAGCATTGCTTAATAGCGACCCGATGTTTAAACCGGTTTTAACCCGCAATGGCGATTACTTCATTTCGGTGATGGGCCGTTCGGATGTGGCCCGTAAGCAGGGGGCTAACGTGCTGGTTTCTATTCATGCGGATGCGGCACCTAACCGCAGTGCTACTGGGGCTTCGGTCTGGGTTCTGTCAAATCGCCGTGCTAACAGTGAAATGGGTAACTGGCTGGAACAGCATGAGAAACAATCTGAATTGCTCGGTGGCGCAGGTGACGTGTTGGCGAATACCGCGTCAGACCCCTATTTGAGTCAGGCAGTATTGGATCTCCAATTCGGCCACTCCCAGCGGGTGGGCTATGACGTAGCGACCAAGGTGCTGCGTGAGCTACAAACAGTAGGTGACATTCATAAACGTCGGCCTGAACACGCCAGTCTTGGGGTGTTACGTTCACCGGATATTCCATCGTTATTAGTGGAAACCGGCTTTATCAGTAATAGTACGGAGGAGCGGCTGCTTGGCAGTAGCGCGTATCAGGAGAAGATTGCTCAGGCCATTTATAAAGGCTTGCGCAGTTATTTCCTTGCGCATCCGCTACAAGCCGACCCAAAGGTCGAAAACCGTCCGCTAATAGAAACAGCGGCGGTTGATTCTTCAGTACAGCGTTCAAGTGTTAATCAGCCAGAACCGATTGTCAGCAATGCGCAAAGCGGCAGAGTCTCTGCCGTCAAGCCTGTGGCGACAGGGAAAAGCCAAATCCATAAAGTACAACGTGGTGAAACCTTATCCGGCATTGCGAGCCAATACGGTGTCAGCATGGCGCTATTGCGACAAAACAATACGCTGAAAAATGATGTGGTGTGGGTGGGTCAGCGTTTGAAAGTGCCGGCATCGGGCAGCACGGTAAAGGCTGCGGCACCAAAAACCCAAACAATTGCTAAAAACAAAACAGTAAAACATCAGGTAAAACGGGGTGATACGCTATCAGCCATTGCGGCCAGATATGGCGTGTCGATGAGTGAGATTGAGCGGGCGAACAAGATAAAGTCAGGTAATGTCCAGCTAGGGCAAACCCTCACGATCCCACAATCGTAAGCGAAAGGAACTGCTATGCCGATTCATATTCTGCCACCACAGCTTGCTAACCAAATTGCCGCCGGTGAAGTGGTAGAGCGGCCTGCGTCGGTGGTTAAAGAGTTGGTAGAAAACAGTCTGGATGCAGGAGCCACCCGGATTGATATCGATATTGAACGGGGTGGCGCCAAACTGATTCGTATCCGCGATAATGGCTGCGGCATCGGCAAAGACGATTTATCACTGGCGCTGGCGCGCCATGCCACCAGTAAGATAAGTTCGCTAGAAGATCTGGAAGCTATCCTCAGCATGGGCTTTCGTGGCGAAGCACTGGCCAGTATCAGTTCAGTCTCACGTCTGATTCTGACTTCCCGCACTGCCGAACAAAATGAAGCCTGGCAGGCTTATGCGGAAGGGCGTGATATGGCCGTCACTATCAAGCCAGCGGCGCATCCAGTGGGGAGTACCCTTGAAGTGCTGGATCTGTTTTATAACACGCCAGCGCGCCGCAAATTTATGCGCACTGAAAAAACCGAGTTCGGTCATATTGATGAAGTGGTGCGGCGCATTGCGCTGGCGCGCTTTGATGTGGCGATCAATCTGAGTCATAACGGTAAGTTAATGCGTCAGTACCGCGCAGCCCCTGACCCTTCACAGCACGAGCGTCGGCTGGCGAGCATCTGTGGCCCGGCGTTTTTGCAGCATGCACTGGCCATTTCCTGGCAACATGGTGATTTGACTATTCGTGGTTGGGTGGCTGATCCTGCCGCCAGTCGTACACTCAGTGAAATGCAGTATTGTTACGTCAATAATCGCATGATGCGTGATCGGTTGATTAATCACGCTATCCGTCAGGCCTATCAAGATTTACTCAAAGATGATCAACAACCCGCTTATGTTTTGTATCTGGATATTGATCCACATCAGGTGGATGTAAATGTGCATCCGGCGAAACATGAGGTGCGTTTCCATCAGGCGCGGTTGGTACATGACTTTATTTATCAGGCTGTTACCACTTTTTTACAGCAGACTGCCTCGCCAGTGCTAAATATCAATGAAGATGGTGAAGAGATAGAAGCACCACGCTGGCAGCCGGAAAATCGTGTGGCGGCGGGGGGGAATAAATATGCGCAACCGGAGCCTGCAAAAGCGCCAGCGGCAGAACGGACACGGGTTTCAGATAAAGTATCGTCTTCAGAACCCACGCTAGCGGCAGCGCGGTCTCCTGCCCGTGAACAGGCAGCACCTGGCTATAGCGCTGGGCAACCCTACCAAAAGCAGCAAGGCGAATTGTATCGTCAATTGGTGCAACCGGCCGCTGTGAGCCAAGCCATAGAACAGCCTGCATCGGTGCCAGCCCCGCGCTTTGCATCAGCAGATGAACCACTTCATGGCGATTATTACAGCTTTGGCCGAGTATTAACGGTATTCCCACCTTGCTATGCTTTGATTGAATATAAGCAAGGTGTGGCATTATTGGCACTGACTGTTGCCGAGCGCTGGCTGAAACAAGCTCAACTGAATCCGCCAGCCGAGGGTTTACGCCCTCAGCCATTACTTATTCCATTAAAACTGACATTAGATAAGAATGAGGCCGCAGCCTGTCTGCGCCATCAGAACTTATTGGTTACTATGGGGATAGAATTGACTGTTGAGCAG
Source organism: Yersinia sp. 2542 StPb PI (assembly GCF_048593855.1). NCBI lineage: Bacteria > Pseudomonadati > Pseudomonadota > Gammaproteobacteria > Enterobacterales > Yersiniaceae > Yersinia > Yersinia sp. 2542 StPb PI. The sequence continues at coordinate 79,396 of NZ_JAZGQA010000002.1, read as the reverse complement.
GCAAGAGCCACTTTACGTGCGGTATCTTTACCATTACGCCAACAAAATTTACAAAAAATGATACCGGAACTGTTAGGCTATCTGTCGCAGCATGAAGAGATATCGCCAGATGTTCTGGCCACATGGATTGCCCGCCACCTTGGCAGCGAACATGAGGTTTGGAATATGTCTCAAGCGATACAGTTATTGACGGATGTGGAACGTCTTTGTCCGCAGTTGGTGCAATCACCGCCTGCTGGATTATTACAACCTATTGATATAAAGGCTGCATTGGCAACCCTAACACATGAATGATATTGAAAATCTAGACCGGCCACCGGCAATTTTTATTATGGGGCCAACCGCTTGTGGTAAAACAGCGCTCTCCATTGCGCTTCGTCAGCGGTTACCTGTGGAGTTAATCAGCGTCGATTCTGCCTTGATCTATCGTGGCATGGATATCGGCACCGCTAAACCTGGTGCTGAAGAACTGGCGTTAGCACCACACCGGCTGATTGATATCCGTGACCCGGCTGAATCCTACTCAGCCGCTGATTTCCGTAAAGATGCATTGAAAGAGATGGCCGATATTACCGCTGCCGGGCGAATTCCGCTGCTGGTGGGGGGGACCATGCTGTATTTTAAAGCGCTGTTGGAAGGATTATCTCCGTTGCCACCTGCAGACCCGCAAGTGCGCGAGCGTATTGAACAGCAGGCCGCTGAGCTGGGTTGGGAGGCATTGCATCAGCAATTGGCCAAGATAGACCCGGTTGCTGCGGCGCGAATTCATCCTAATGATCCCCAACGGCTCTCTAGAGCACTGGAAGTTTTTTTTATTTCAGGTAAAACTTTAACGGAACTGACTAAAATTTCGGGTGAAACCTTACCCTATCGGGTTCACCAATTTGCGATTGCGCCTGTTAGCCGGGAACTGTTGCACCAGCGGATTGAATTACGTTTTCATCAGATGCTGGACGCAGGGTTTGAAACAGAGGCTAGGGCGCTTTTTGACCGCGGTGATTTGCATACGGATTTGCCTGCCATTCGTTGTGTGGGATACCGGCAGATGTGGTCTTATCTGTCCGGTGAGATTGATTACGACGAAATGGTTTACCGTGGAGTTTGTGCGACACGTCAACTGGCAAAGCGCCAAATGACTTGGTTACGGGGCTGGAGTTCAGTTCAGTGGCTCGACAGTGATAAGCCGGGAGAGGCTTTAGACTCTGTAATACAGGTTGTTAGTGCATAGGTTGAATGATTGTGTACAATTGATTAGTACTCAACGCGCGGATTTTTTTTACGCAGTTTATTTTCGAGCCGATAGGTTCTTAGTTAAAAACAACAAGCAAATAAGGAAAATATAGAATGGCTAAGGGGCAATCTTTGCAAGATCCGTTCCTGAACGCATTGCGTCGTGAACGGGTTCCGGTTTCTATTTATTTAGTGAATGGCATTAAACTGCAGGGCCAAGTTGAGTCTTTTGATCAGTTTGTCATTCTGTTAAAAAACACAGTCAGCCAGATGGTCTATAAACACGCCATCTCTACTGTAGTGCCTTCTCGCCCGGTTTCGCATCACAGCAATACGCCGAGTGGAAGCACCAATAATTATCATGGTAGTAATCCGTCTGCGCCGCAACAACCGCAGCAGGATAGCGATGACGCTGAATAAAGCGCATTGCTGGTCGACCATGACGGGGAACATAAACAACGGATTCGGGTTTATGTTCTCCGCACTAGCGGTTTTAATCCGTTTGAGAGGTTGCACGTTTGTTTGACCGCTATGAAGCCGGTGAGCAGGCCGTACTGGTTCATATCTATTTCTCGCAAGACAAAAACTCAGAAGATCTGCGTGAATTTGAAGCGCTGGTATCTTCTGCGGGCGTAGAAGCTTTGCAAATTGTGACGGGTAGTCGCAAAGCACCGCACCCTAAGTATTTTGTCGGTGAAGGAAAGGCCGAAGAAATTGCTGACGCGGTGAAAGCCAGTGGCGCGTCTGTTGTCTTGTTTGATCATGCCCTTTCTGCAGCGCAAGAGCGAAACCTTGAGCGTTTGTGTGAGTGTCGGGTCATTGATCGTACTGGACTAATCTTAGATATTTTTGCCCAACGGGCCCGTACCCACGAAGGTAAATTACAGGTCGAATTAGCGCAATTACGCCATATTGCGACCCGTTTGGTACGTGGCTGGACGCATCTTGAGCGTCAAAAGGGGGGGATTGGCCTAAGAGGGCCAGGTGAAACCCAGTTGGAGACCGACCGCCGTTTGTTACGTGACCGTATCAGCTTGATTTTGAGCCGTTTGGAGCGGGTGGCAAAGCAGCGTGAGCAGGGGCGACGTGCGCGTACCCGTGCTGAAATTCCGACAGTATCTTTGGTGGGATATACCAACGCCGGTAAATCCAGCCTGTTTAACAAAATTACGGCAGCTGATGTTTATGCGGCTGACCAATTATTTGCCACGCTGGATCCTACTTTACGCCGTATTAATGTGGCGAATGTGGGCGATACAGTGTTGGCGGATACGGTAGGTTTTATCCGGCATTTGCCGCATGATTTGGTCGCTGCTTTTAAAGCGACATTACAAGAAACACGGCAAGCCTCATTACTGTTACACATTATTGATGCAGCAGACCCTCGGGTAACCGAGAATATGGCCGCAGTTGATTCTGTTTTGGCAGAAATCGAAGCAGATGAAATACCTACATTATTAGTAATGAATAAAATTGATTTGTTGGATGATTTTGTCCCGCGAATTGATCGCAACGAAGACAATCTGCCAGTCAGAGTTTGGCTTTCGGCCCAAACCGGCGCAGGGATCTCGTTGCTCTTTCAAGCGTTGACGGAGCGTCTTTCAGGTGAGATCGCACACTTTGAATTACGTTTGCCACCTCAGGCAGGTCGTCTACGTAGCCGTTTTTACCAGCTTCAGGCAATTGAAAAAGAGTGGATAGACGAGGACGGAAACGTCGGTATGGTGGTCAGAATGCCTATCGTTGATTGGCGTCGTCTCTGTAAACAAGAGCAAGATTTGGTCAGTTATATTATTAATTAGTCGGTGCGACTAATTAGTTGATTACCTGATCTTTTTTGTGAGATTAAGAGCCAGCTTCTTTGGCATGTGCTCTTGGCCTGAAGAAAACCAATCATAGAAGAATGGAGCTAAAACATGGCGTGGAATCAGCCCGGTAATAACGGACAGGACCGCGATCCGTGGGGGAGCAGCAATAATAATGGCGGCAACTCTGGCGGAAATAACAATAATAAAGGTGGTCGTGACCAAGGGCCGCCTGATCTGGATGATATCTTTCGAAAACTGAGCAAAAAACTGAGTAGCCTCGGTGGTAAAGGTGGCGGCAGCGGCAATGATAACAGTGGTACCACAAGAGGCCCTGGTTTCAGTGGCCGGATTGTGGGTATTGCTGTGGTTGCTGTGGTGGTTATCTGGGCGGCAAGTGGTTTCTATACAATTAAAGAAGCCGAGCGCGGTGTCGTTACTCGCTTGGGTAAATTAAGCCACATTGTGCAGCCTGGTTTGAACTGGAAACCGACCTTTATCGATGAAGTAACGCCAGTTAACGTTGAATCGGTACGTGAATTGGCAGCGTCCGGCGTGATGCTGACTTCTGATGAGAACGTGGTTCGCGTCGAAATGAACGTGCAGTACCGTGTGACTGATCCGGCCGCTTATCTGTTTAGCGTGACTAACCCGGACGACAGCTTGCGTCAGGCAACTGACAGCGCAGTACGTGGTGTTATTGGTAAATACACCATGGACAAAATCCTCACCGAAGGCCGTACCATCGTTCGTAGCGATACTCAACGTGTACTGGAAGAAACTATTCGTCCATACAATATGGGTATAACGCTGCTGGACGTTAACTTCCAGGCGGCGCGTCCACCAGAAGAAGTTAAAGCGGCATTTGATGATGCGATTGCAGCCCGTGAAAACGAACAACAGTATATTCGTGAAGCGGAAGCTTACACCAACGAAGTCCAACCACGGGCGAATGGTCAGGCGCAGCGTCTGTTAGAAGATGCGCGTGCTTATGCCGCACGTAAAGTGTTGGAAGCACAAGGTGAAGTCGCAGGTTTTGCTAAGTTGTTGCCTGAGTATAAGGCGGCACCAGAAATTACCCGTGAGCGCCTATACATCGAAACGATGGAGAAGGTCCTCGGTCATACCCGCAAAGTACTGGCGAGTGATAAGGGTAATAGTCTGATGGTGTTACCACTGGACCAAATGCTGCGCGGCCAAGGTGCAGATAAGGCAGCGGATGGCAATAAAGACACAAGCCTGATTCGTCTGAATCCGCCTTCTTCTGCTAATAGCAGTCAAGAGTCTGGTGCAAGCAACGCCAATACCAGCTCAACCAGTGGCTCTATCATGGATCAGCGCCGGGCGAATGCTCAGCGTGATACTTCCACTCGCGTAGGGAGAGAATAACCAATGCGTAAGTCTTTTTTACTTATCGTCGTTGTGGTGTTAATCGCACTCTACGCTTCTCTGTTTGTGGTACAGGAAGGCCAGCGCGGCATCGTGCTACGCTTTGGCAAGGTATTACGTGATAGTGATAACAAGCCGCTGGTGTATGCGCCGGGCTTGCACTTCAAGATACCGTTTATCGAAACAGTGAAAAGGTTGGATGCCCGTATTCAAACCATGGACAACCAGGCAGACCGTTTCGTTACCAACGAGAAGAAAGACCTGATTGTTGACTCCTATTTGAAATGGCGTATCAGCGATTTCAGTCGTTACTATCTGGCCACCGGTGGTGGTGATGTTTCTCAGGCCGAAGTGCTGCTGAAACGTAAGTTTAGTGACCGTTTGCGTTCTGAAATTGGTCGTTTGAACGTGCGTGACATCGTTACTGACTCACGTGGGCGTTTGACTTCAGATGTCCGTGATGCGCTGAACACCGGTAGTGTGGGTGATGAAGCTGTGACCACCGAAGCTGATGATGCAATTGCCTCTGCGGCAGCCCGTGTTGAGCAGGAAACCCGTGGCAAACAGCCTGCGGTTAACCCTAACAGTATGGCGGCGCTAGGGATTGAGGTTGTTGACGTGCGAATCAAGCAGATCAACTTACCGGCTGAAGTGTCTGATGCTATCTTCCAACGTATGCGTGCTGAGCGTGAAGCGGTAGCCCGTCGTCATCGTTCACAAGGTCAGGAAGAAGCAGAGAAGTTGCGTGCAACAGCTGACTATGAAGTAACACGTACACTGGCAGAAGCAGAACGTCAGGCGCGTATTACTCGTGGTGGCGGTGATGCAGAAGCAGCTCGTCTGTTTGCTGACGCATTCAGTAAAGACCCAGACTTCTATGCCTTCATTCGTAGCTTGCGTGCGTATGAAAACAGCTTCAACAGCGGCAATGATGTGATGGTTCTGAGCCCGGATAGCGATTTCTTCCGTTATATGAGGTCGCCGGATAACTCCAGCAAACGTCCATAACGGCTGTCGTTACAGCTCGTCTTGACCGTAACAGTAAGGCCCGTTAACGCGGGCCTTTTCCATTTGAGACAAACAATGAATTCAACCATCTTGTTAGCATTGGGTCTGGTTTTGGTGCTCGAAGGGCTTGGCCCGATGCTGTACCCCAAAGCCTGGCGCAAAATGATTCAGGCGATGACCCAATTACCGGATGCCACTTTGCGCCGTTTTGGTGGCGGATTAGTGGTTGCTGGTGTGGTTATCTACTACATGTTGCGTAGCCGCATGGGTGGCTGAATGTAAGCACAAAAATTGTTCAGTTATGTGTTAAAAAGTACTGAAAGCAGCCGAATGAGATGTTAGAATCCTTTTTTAAGCAACCTGGTGATTTTTGAGATGGGTAAGAACGTCGTCGTACTGGGCACCCAATGGGGTGACGAAGGTAAGGGCAAGGTCGTTGACCTGCTGACTGAACGGGCTAATTATGTTGTGCGCTATCAAGGTGGTCACAACGCTGGCCATACTTTGGTTATCAACGGTGAGAAAACCGTTCTTCATTTAATTCCCTCAGGTATTCTGCGTGAAAACGTAACCAGCATCATCGGCAACGGTGTTGTATTGGCACCTGACGCTTTAATGAAAGAGATGACAGAACTTGAAGCGCGCGGTGTGCCTGTACGTGAGCGACTGTTACTCTCCGAAGCATGCCCATTAATCCTGCCTTATCATGTGGCTTTGGATAATGCGCGTGAAAAAGCACGTGGTGAAAAAGCGATTGGTACTACCGGCCGTGGTATTGGTCCTGCTTATGAAGACAAAGTTGCCCGACGTGGTCTGCGCGTAGGCGATTTGTTCAACAAAGAAACCTTCGCTATCAAACTGAAAGAAATTGTGGATTACCACAACTTCCAGTTAGTGCATTACTACAAAGCTGACGCAGTTGACTACCAAACAGTGCTGGATGAAGTATTAGCTATTGCTGATATTTTGACCGCCATGGTGGTTGATGTTTCTGACTTGTTGGACAGCGCCCGCAAGCGCGGTGATCTGATCATGTTCGAAGGCGCACAAGGCACCTTACTGGACATCGATCACGGTACTTATCCGTATGTAACTTCATCTAACACCACTGCTGGTGGCGTAGCCACAGGCTCTGGCTTGGGTCCACGTTATGTTGATTACGTCTTAGGTATCGTTAAAGCTTATTCCACCCGTGTAGGTGCAGGTCCATTCCCTACCGAGTTGAATGATGAAACTGGCGAATTCCTGCGTAAGCAAGGTAACGAATATGGCGCAACAACAGGCCGTAGCCGTCGTACCGGTTGGTTGGATATCGTTGCAGTGCGTCGTGCCGTGCAGATCAACTCCCTGTCTGGTTTCTGTATGACCAAACTGGACGTGTTAGATGGTCTGAAAGAAGTGAAGCTGTGTGTTGGCTACCGCATGCCAGATGGTCGCGAAGTTGATACTACCCCACTGGCTGCTGAAGGTTGGGAAGGTATCGAGCCAATTTACGAAACCATGCCAGGCTGGTCAGAAACCACCTTTGGTGTGAAAGAACATAGCAAGTTGCCACAGGCAGCCCTGAACTACATCAAACGAGTAGAAGAGCTGACCGGGGTTCCGGTTGATATTATCTCTACCGGTCCTGATCGTGAAGAAACCATGATCCTGCGCGATCCATTTGATGCATGATTCGTTTGATTTATGATTAAGTGGCTAACCGCCAAATAGTCAGAATTCAGACTTTAATAAGCCGGGCTTAAGTCCGGTTTATTGTTTATACCCGTCATACTTCAAGCTGCATGTGCGTTGGCTACGTTCGTTACTCGGCCCGTCCATGGGCCTCGCCTCTGCGAGGCTGCTGCAAGCAGCGTTCAAATCGGTTCCTGACCGATTTGTCACCCGAATCACTTACCTCATGTAAGTTCATCGGGGTTCTCTCTCTTGCCGCCTTCCTGCAACTCGAATTATTTAGGGTATATACCCGTTATACATTGTTAACTGCAAAGCCAGCTATTTTGGGTATAATTAGATGCAGAAGTGACCTCGGATATGCCGTTTTATACCAAAAGCGCCACCCTTCACCTAAATGATTAGCCGCAAGCTTTATGGCTGGTTTATCATTCAAAGAATATATCCGTCATACTTCAAGTTGCATGTGCGTTTGGCTGCCTTCATTCACCCTAATCACTTACTGATGTAAGCTCTTGGGGATTCGCTTAGTTGCCGCCTTCCTGTAACTCGAGTTATGTAGGATATGAGTTTTCTGAATCACACTTATAACCTATCCAAAAAGTGTTATTTCCGATGGGGTTAAGCCGGGTAAATTGATACTCAGGGGTATACGTGCAGTTAACAAGTTTTACTGATTATGGTTTGCGGGCGCTTACTTATATGGCCTCGCTACCGGAAGGCCAAATGACCAGCATTTCTCAGGTAACTGAGGTATATGGCGTGTCTCGCAATCATATGGTTAAAATAATCAATCAGTTGAGCCGTGTCGGTCTGGTGACCGCCGTGCGGGGCAAAAATGGTGGTATACGGTTGGGTAAACCGGCTAACCAAATTCTAATTGGTGATGTTGTGCGCCAACTGGAGCCACTGTCTCTGGTGAATTGCAGTAGTGATTTTTGCCACATAACACCCGCTTGTCGTCTGAAACAAGTGCTTAATCAGGCGGTACAGAGTTTCCTTAACGAGCTGGATAACTATACTTTGGCTGACATGGTTAAAGATAATTCCCCGCTCTACAAACTGTTACTTGTTGAGTAGATTTTTGCTTAATCAAAGATATATATACCCAAAGAACTTGGAGTTGCAGGTAGGCTGCCAGTAAACGAATCCCGATGAGCTTACACTGGTAAGTGATTCGGGTGAGAGCGCGCAGCTAACACCCCTGCGACTTCAAGTACGCAGGGTATAAGACCTGCTGCTGACAACGGAGGAACCGCAATGTCACAAGATCCATTCTTGGAACGAGAAGCAGAAAAATATGAGTCACCGATCCCTAGTCGGGAATTCATTTTGGCTCATCTCGCGAAGCGCGAAACACCTGCCAGCCGTGAAGAGCTGGCCAATGAACTTAATTTAACCGGCGAAGAGCCTTTAGAGGCACTGCGTCGCCGCCTGCGCGCTATGGAGCGCGATGGGCAATTGGTCTTCACCCGTCGTCAGTGCTACGCCTTGCCTGAGCGTCTCGACTTACTGCGTGGGACTGTTATTGGTCACCGTGATGGTTTCGGCTTTTTACGCGTTGAAGGCAGTAAAGACGACCTGTATCTCTCCGCAGAACAGATGAAAACCGCCATTCATGGTGATGTGGTATTGGCCCAAGCAGTTGGCGCAGACCGTAAAGGTCGCCGTGAAGCGCGTATTGTGCGCGTATTAGTACCGAAAACCAGCCAGATTGTTGGTCGTTACTTTACTGATGCCGGTACCGGTTTTGTGGTACCAGATGATGGTCGATTGAGTTTTGACATTCTGATCCCGCCAGAGGCAATCAACGGTGCGCGGATGGGTTATATGGTGGTGGTCGAGTTGACTCAGCGCCCGACCCGCCGGACTAAAGCGGTAGGTAAGATTGTTGAAGTGCTCGGCGAGAACATGGGCACCAGCATGGCGGTGGATATCGCACTGCGTACCCATGAGATCCCCCATACCTGGCCGCCACAAGTTGAAAAACAAGTTGTGGATCTGAAAGAACAAGTACCGGAAGAGGCGAAGAAAGGGCGGGTGGATTTACGCAACCTGCCATTGGTCACTATTGATGGTGAAGATGCCCGCGACTTCGATGATGCTGTTTACTGCGAGAAGAAACGCGGTGGTGGCTGGCGCTTGTGGGTGGCGATTGCTGATGTCAGCTATTATGTGCGCCCACGCACCGCGCTGGATGATGAAGCTCGCAGCCGTGGTAACTCGGTTTACTTCCCGTCGCAAGTGGTTCCGATGCTGCCGGAAGTGCTCTCAAACGGCCTTTGCTCCCTGAATCCGCAGGTAGACCGCCTGTGCATGGTGTGTGAGATGACCATCTCCTCACAGGGTAAGCTGTCGTCGTATAAGTTCTACGAAGCAGTGATGAGCTCCCACGCACGTCTGACCTACACCAAAGTGTGGCGGATTATTGATGGTGAAGAGACACTGCGTGAGCAATATAAGCCGCTGGTGCCACATTTGTTAGAACTGCATACCATGTATAAAGCGCTGGATCAGGCCCGTGCTGAGCGTGGTGGTATCGCGTTCGAAACCGAAGAAGCCAAGTTTATCTTCAACGCTGAACGGCGCATTGAACGAATTGAATCGACGGTGCGCAATGACGCGCATAAGTTGATTGAAGAGTGCATGATTTTGGCGAATATTGCAGCCGCTCGTTTTGTCGAAAAACACAACGAACCTGCATTATTCCGTGTACATGACCGCCCAAGTGATGACCATATCTCCGCACTGCGTAGCGTGCTGAATGAACTGGGCCTGACCTTAGGTGGCGGCTTGAAGCCAGAGCCGAAAGATTACGCTGTACTGATGGATGAAGTTGCCGATCGCCCGGACCATGAAATGCTGCAAACCATGTTGCTGCGCTCAATGAAACAGGCAATTTACGATCCAGAAAACCGGGGTCACTTTGGCCTGGCATTGGCCTCTTATGGCCATTTCACCTCACCAATCCGCCGTTATCCTGACTTGGCGATGCACCGCGCTATCAAGTACCAGCTCGCCAAAGAGCAAGGCAATCAGAAAGAGCGCTGGACACCAACCGGTGGCTGGCACAGTGAATACGAAGATATGCTGCAATTGGGCGAACACTGCTCAATGACTGAACGCCGCGCTGATGAAGCTACCCGTAACGTAGCGGACTGGCTGAAGTGTGATTTTATGCAGGATCAGGTTGGTAAAGTCTTCACCGGGATCATTGCCAGTGTTACCGGCTTTGGTTTCTTCGTGCGTTTGGATGATCTGTTTATTGATGGTTTGGTGCATGTTTCCAGCCTGGATAATGACTATTACCGTTACGACAACATCGGCCAACGTCTGATCGGCGAATCCTCAGGTCAGGTTTACCGCTTGGGTGATACCGTAGAAATTCGGGTTGAGGCGGTACATATGGATGAGCGCAAAATTGACTTTGCTCTGGTCTCCAGTACCCGTAAGCCGCGCGGTGAGGGTAAAACAGCCCGTGATAAGGCGAAGAAAGCTGATGGGCAGCGCACGATGCGTGATACCTCAACCGGTCGTGGTGGGCGTGGCAGTTCATCTGGTGCTCCGCGCCGTGATGGCGCGCCAGCCGGTGGTGGTCAGCAACGGCCTCGCCGGGCAAAAAAACCAGTGAACTTCGAGCCGGATAGTGCATTCCGCCCAGCAGATGCCGCCGCTAAGCCGGACGATAAAGCGCTGGCTGAGAAAAAAGCCAAAGCGAAAGCAAAACGAGCGTCCGCTAAAACCAAAAAAATTGCCGCCGCCACCAAGGCCAAGCGTGCGAAGAAGAAAACCAGCAGCGACCAGTAATGGCCTGCTGATTGTCGGGTGGCTTTGGTCACCCGCATTAATTTAATCATTTATACCCGTCATACTTCAAGCTGCATGTGCGTTGGCTACGTTTAATCACCCGAATCACTTACAACACCGTAAGCTCATCGGGATTCTCTCACTAGCCGCCTTCCTGCAACTTGAATTATTTAGGGTATATGTTTAATCATTTATTATAAAAGAGCATCATGAGCGAAATTATTTACGGTATTCACGCCGTCAAAGCCCTGCTAGACAATGATCCGCAACGTTTCCTGGAAGTTTTTATTCTGAAGGGCCGTGATGATCGCCGTCTGCAACCTTTGGTCGCGGAACTGGAAGCTGCCGGTTTAGTGATTCAGGTGGCTAGCCGCCAATGGCTGGACTCCCAGGTTGAAGGGGGTGTCCATCAGGGGATCGTAGCGCGAGTGCGTGAAGGGCGTCAGTATCAGGAAAATGACTTACCTGCCCTGCTGGAAAGTGTGGATATGCCGTTCTTGCTGGTGCTGGATGGCGTAACTGACCCGCACAATCTCGGTGCATGTTTGCGTAGCGCCGATGCCGCTGGTGTCCATGCGGTTATTGTGCCACGCGATCGTTCAGCGCAGCTTAATGCTATTGCCAAGAAAGTGGCCAGTGGTGCCGCTGAGAATGTGCCATTGATTAAAGTGACTAATCTGGCGCGTACCCTGCGGTTACTGCAAGAACACAATGTCTGGATTGTTGGCACTGCCGGTGAAGCAGACCACACCTTGTATCAGAGCAAAATGACTGGCCCGATGGCGCTGGTGATGGGGGCTGAAGGTGAAGGCATGCGCCGTTTGACCCGTGAGCATTGCGATGAACTGATCAGTATTCCAATGGCGGGTACGGTTTCTTCGCTAAACGTCTCGGTTGCCACTGGGGTTTGCTTATTTGAAGTTGTGCGCCAGCGAGCATTGAAAGCGTAATATCTCTTTTGCTATTGAGTTCAGAAAGCCAGCATTTACGGATGCTGGCTTTTTTATAGGGATTTTAATTAAATCATCAGTGATATAGAGGGCTTTCATCCCCGTTTGTGATGAGCCTGCCAGCAAAAATTCGCGCCTGCACCATACTTAACCCTGATTTATGAATGCCGATGGTACAGTTACTTTGGATAGAGTACCGAAATGGAGGAAGGTATGGAGTGGCAGACTCACTTGGTTTTCAATCAGCCGGAGCCATTATCGAACAGTAATTTATTTTTGTCTGACATGGCGTTGCGGGAAGCCGTGATGCGTGAACACGCTGGTTGGGATGGAGAGACTCTCTCTTTGATCGGGCTACAATTAGGATCACAGGAGTCTCTTGAACTTGGGCGGCTGGCAAACACCAATCCTCCTGAGTTATTGCGCTACGATGCTGTCGGGCAGCGGTTGAACCAAGTGCGATTTCATCCCGCGTGGTATATGTTAATGCAAGAGCTGGTCAATCATCGCCTGCATAATTTACCGTGGCAGGAAGATGCTCGAATCGGTTCTTTTGCCGCCCGTGCGGCGCGTTTTATCCTGCATGCGCAGGTGGAAGCGGGCACGCTCTGCCCAATAACCATGACCTTTGGTGCTATCCCACTACTACAGCAAACACTCCCTCCACTATTTCAAAACTGGCTATCGCCACTACTTTCTGATCGCTTTGATCCCCATCAGTCCATTGGTAGCCAGAAACGGGGCTTGTTGATAGGAATGGGCATGACAGAAAAACAGGGTGGCTCCGATGTACTCAGTAATACTACCCGGGCTGAGCCGCTGGAGGGGCGGGGCAATGGTGAGGCTTATCGTCTGGTGGGGCACAAATGGTTTTTCTCTGTACCACAAAGTGATGCACACCTGGTGTTGGCGCAGACCGATGGCGGGCTATCCTGCTTCTTTCTACCTAAAATATTGCCGGATGGCAGCTATAACGCCATTCGATTAGAACGACTGAAAGATAAACTTGGCAACCGCTCCAATGCCAGCAGTGAAGTTGAGTTTGATAATGCGACTGCTTGGTTATTGGGGGATGAGGGCGACGGTGTGCGCCAAATTTTAAAAATGGGGGGTTATACCCGTTTTGATTGTGCACTGGGTAGCCATGGTCTGATGCGGCGTGCCTTCTCCGTCGCGCTGTATCATGCGTGGCAGCGGCAGGCCTTTGGTAAGCCACTGGTAGACCAACCTTTGATGCGACAAGTGCTGAGCCGCATGGCATTGCGTCTGGAGGGGCATACAGCACTGCTGATGCGCTTAGCTAGCGCCTGGGAAAAGTCAGATGAGGCTTATGAGAAGATATTTAGCCGTCTACTGACTCCTGCGGCTAAATATCGGGTATGTGGGCAAGGCAGTGGGTTTGTTGCCGAGGCGATGGAGGTGCTGGGTGGGATTGGCTATTGTGAGCAGAGTGAACTGCCACGGCTCTATCGTGAAATGCCGGTAAACAGTATTTGGGAAGGTTCCGGCAATATCATGTGCCTTGATGTACTGCGCACATTTCGCAAACTACCGGCAGCCCTCGAGATGCTACAGCAGGAGTTCTATCCGGTTCGCGGGCAGAATCGATTGTTTGATCGTGGGTGGCGGCAATTACAGCAGCGGCTGAAAAACCCCAAAGAGGAACAAGGGCGGGCATTAACTCAGCAACTGTTCGATCTGTGTTGTGCTTCTCAGCTACTGCGTTTTGCCTCACCACCACTGGCCGATGCCTGGTGCCGCATGACCTTGGATCACCGTGATCAATATATGCTGCCGGAAGCGGTTTGCGCGTTACTGCTCAATCGCGGCAGCGGCTTTCAATAGGGAAATCAGCAGTCAGCAGCAATGAGTTACTTATACAGCAGTGCGTTGGCATACCAGGTGCCGGGATAAATGCTGTCGGACAACATAATAATCAAATAGTAGGGCGCGCCACTGGCATTAGCCCTACGTTGAATTTCGGCTTCTATATCCATCGGGCTACCAAATACCTGTGCTGAGACGGTGCCTACTTTTTGCAAATTAAGGCTCTGGGCGCGGGTAATTTCTTGTGCATAAGGCTGGATTGCAGGAGGGGGTGCTGGTGTCGTATGAAAAACACTACAACCCGAAAGCCCGAGCGCCAGCAGCAAAACCCCCATCACACGTTTTATCTTCATTTATTGCCTCTTTATCAACGGCGCGGTTACCGTAACACCCCAAGGTGAAGCGTAATATCTTGGAAGAAATTGATTTAAGACTTTATATCCTCATTTTGGCACACTGCCTTGTTCCTTGGGTATATTACGCTGGTTTTTCCTGTTTACGCTCCGCTGCATCAATAAAGGATTTTTGCCATGATTGAGATATCGCTGGAAAATATTAATGGTATTGAGGTGATTCATGCTGCCCCTGCGGGTAAGCGCCAGCAGCCGCTACCGACCATTTTTTTCTATCATGGCTACACCTCATCAAAAGAGGTCTATTCCTACTTCGCCTATGCCTTCGCACAAGCCGGTTTTCGCACCATCTTGCCAGATGCGGATATGCACGGTGCGCGGTTTAACGGTGATGAATCACAGCGCTTATCCTATTTCTGGGAGATCCTGAAATCAAACATTGATGAGTTGCCTGCGATTAAACAACATTATCAACAAGCAGGATTGATTGACGGTGATCGCATTGGCGTGGCGGGTGCATCAATGGGCGGTATGACCACATTGGGGGCGTTTGCTCGCTATCCATGGGTGAAAGTGGCCGCAGACTTTATGGGGTCAGGTGATTTTACCTCACTGGCCCGCTCGCTGTTTCCGCCATTGAAAGCAGGGCAGCCGGTCAACGCTGCTGAATTTGAGCGCCGTTTAGCGCCGCTGGCGGATTATGAACTGCACCATCAGCTAGAAAAAATTGCAGAGCGGCCCTTATTGGTCTGGCATGGCGAGGCTGATGAAGTGGTGCCAGCAGCAGAAAGTACGCGATTGGTACAGGCGTTAAGGGCAAGCGGGCGCGCTAATCAGCTAACCTATATTACCGAGGCCGGTATTGGCCACAAAATTACCCCAAGTGCATTAAAGGCTGGAGTCACATTCTTCAGCAGCCACTTATAAAAAAGCCCCCAAAGGTCTGGGGGCAAGGGCATATCAAAGGGCTTTTTTGGTTGTTGGTCGTCGTATTCACTGGTGTTGTATCTATACTGCTGCGTCTAACGGTAAATCTCAGCATTGACCCGAATTGAGCTGTTGCTACCCGGCTCATGCATCTGAGTAATGTGGTATGCCGTAGCGCCGCGCTCATCAGCCATTTTGCTGATTTGTGCCACGGCGTCATCCGGTGACACCACATTATGGTTAAGAGAGATTTCGCCGATACTGACACGCTGCTGCTGCATCGCTTCCTGGCGGCTGATTTCTGTGGCGGCAAACGTGTTGGCGGATAGGAGCAAACTGACCGTGGCTGCGATGATGAGAGTGTGTTTCATAGGTGACTCCAATATCTTTTACCCGTCATACTTCAAGTGGCAGGCGCGTTGGCTGCCTTCTTTCACCCCAGTCACTTACTGGTGTAAGCTCCTGAGGATTTGCTCAGTTGCCGCCTTCCTGCAACTCGAATTATTTAGGGTATGTTTATATACTTTGAATAACTTTCGATTAACGCTACCGCTTAATATGCGGTGGATGTAAATAATTCTAGTCGCTTTTGTTAATTTAAAAATACGTAGTAATTGATTCACTTGGTCAAAAAAAATGAATGATATTTTCACTGAGCCAATGATTTTATTGAAAGATTTAATAGACTAATGGATCTACATCCATTGGTTATTTAATGAACAAAAAATGCCTTTTTAGCGAAGTAAGGGCCAGAACAAGAATAAATCCCCGTCAGTCCTTGAGTTTCAAACCGCCCGCAAGTATAGTTACGCGTCATTTTTCAGCCGCACACAAACACGTTCCTTGCCTCCATGGGCCGCGGTTGACCCTATCAGGAGGCTGAATAATCCGTAAGGAGCAATAATCGATGCGTCATTACGAAATCGTTTTTATGGTCCATCCTGACCAAAGCGAACAGGTTCCGGGCATGATCGAGCGCTATAGTGCAACTATCACTAATGCTGCTGGTACGATCCACCGTCTGGAAGACTGGGGCCGCCGTCAACTGGCTTACCCGATCAATAAACTGCATAAAGCTCACTACGTTCTGCTGAACGTTGAAGCCCCGCAGGAAGCGATCGATGAGCTGGAAACAAACTTCCGCTTCAACGACGCCGTTATCCGTAGCATGGTTATGCGCGTTAAACACGCGGTAACTGAAGCATCACCAATGGTTAAAGCGAAAGACGAACGCCGTGAGCGTCACGACTTCGCATCAGAAGCCAATGATGATTCTGAAGCTGGGGATTCTGAAGAGTAATTGCCGTGGTGACCACTAATCGTCTGGTACTTTCTGGCACAGTGTGCAAGACGCCGGTTCGAAAAGTAAGTCCTTCTGGTATTCCGCATTGTCAATTTGTGCTTGAGCACCGATCAACACAGCAGGAAGCCGGATTTAGCCGACAAACATGGTGCAGAATGCCGGTTATTGTCAGCGGACAAAAGTCACAAGCATTAACTCACAGTATAACGGTCGGCAGTCAGTTAACCGTTGAAGGCTTCATTAGCTGCCATCAAGGTCGCAATGGGCTGAACAAATTGGTTCTGCATGCCGAGCAGATTGAATTTATAGATTCTGGAGACTAGCCAAATGGCACGTTATTTCCGTCGTCGCAAGTTCTGCCGTTTTACCGCGGAAGGCGTTGTAGAGATTGATTATAAAGATATCGCTACGCTGAAAAACTATATCACTGAAAGTGGTAAAATTGTCCCGAGCCGTATTACCGGTACTCGCGCAAAATACCAGCGTCAGCTCGCCCGTTGTATCAAGCGCGCACGCTACCTGTCTTTGTTGCCGTACACTGATCGTCATCAGTAATCGGCCACTGTCCATTAACGACTTTGAGAGGATAAGGTAATGCAAGTTATTCTGCTTGATAAAGTAGCAAACCTGGGCAGCCTGGGTGACCAAGTGAACGTTAAAGCGGGCTATGCTCGTAACTTCCTGGTTCCACAAGGTAAAGCTGTTCCGGCAACGAAGAAAAACGTAGAGTTCTTTGAAGCACGCCGTGCAGAATTGGAAGCCAAATTGGCTGGCGTTCTGGCTGCTGCACAAGCTCGCGCAACCAAAATTAACGAACTGGGCAGTGTCACCATCGCTTCTAAATCTGGCGATGAAGGCAAACTGTTCGGCTCTATCGGTACTCGTGATATCGCTGACGCAGTAACTGCGGCTGGCGTTGAAGTTACCAAGAGCGAAGTTCGTTTGCCGAATGGCGTTCTGCGTACCACAGGTGATCATGAAGTTCACTTCCAGGTACACAGCGACGTGTTCGCTAAACTGAACGTGATCGTGGTTGCAGAAGCGTAAGTTACGCTGCTGTTAACCTGCTAAAACGCCAGCCTCGTGCTGGCGTTTTGCTATCTGGTGGTTGATGAAAATAGTCATCTGCATGTTTGGCTCAACACGAAAAGCTTAACCCGCCGCTAAAATTTCAAACTTGCACTCTTCGGCGGCAACACCGGAACACTGGTAAATTTCTAGAAAAGGATTTTGTTGATACACCCAGAGTGGTTGCCCACTGACCGATACTGACCAAGTTTTATTGCCGTAGAACATATCTATCTGCCTACCTTGCGCCTGCAAGTTATAGGTACACTTTTGAAACTCACCCTGTCCAACGATATTGTTTTTATCACTATCAATGATGATCAGCGCTTCACTAAAATTTTTAACTGAACTGTTTGGTGGAAGGGTACCTTGTAATATGCCAACCCATTCTTCATTACCTGCCGCAGGTGCATTGTAAACGCCACCAATCTGTTTAATTGTATCCACTGGCGGGCAATGCAACTGAGCTAAGGTACCAAACGAGGTGAATAGCATTAAAAAAGGTAATTTGTATTTCATATCATAGTCACTCCCTTTATTTCTACCCGCTATCTTTCAGGCTGCTGGTGTGTTGGCGATAGTCATGACTCTTGGGGACGTTCATCGGGATCTATGCGCTTGTCGCCTGGCTGCATCTTGAAATCTGTTGGGTATATGAATGTGGTTATCAATGGTGGATGGCGTTAACCATCCAGAAAACAACCTAATTCGGGAGAGACGACGTGACAATATCAAAGAAGGTAACGGGCAGGACAAAAGTGGCTATGGATAACGGCGATTAACGGTCACGACGATAACTGCCATCGCTCTGTCGGGTAAACAGCACTTCTGTATTATTGGTGGTTTCAATGGCCAGTGCGGCGACTACACCTTGAGCGTCCAACATAATTTTGATTTCTTGCCCAGCTTTCAGATTACTCAATGGCTTATCGCTACCCTCAACCTGTGCCATCGCAAAAACTTCATTGACCGGCAGGTTATTATCACGGAATAACTGTGCCAGTGTTTTCCCTGATTGAATTTGATAACTTTGCCAATTTCCCTGCGTCAAAGTCGGTGGTTCGGGTTCGGGAGACGCCACCGTTGGAGGTGGCGGAGCATCAAGATTGCCCTGTAATTGGGCTTGTAGTGGCGCGCTGCTGGACGGCGCGCTCACTGGGAAGGAAAGGTTGGTGTTATCCCGCGCTGCGGGCCACAGCAGTGCCAGCAGCAATACAGCGGTGGCGACAATAACCCAGCGGCGATGGAACAGAGGCAAAGGTTCCATCCATTCGAAACTGTCCGGCAAATGCCAGATTTTCAGCAGCAGACCTTTGATCCCCTTTTCTGCTGTGGCGGTTGCCACGGATTCAGGGGGCACATTAACGTTTGCAGCAACGCTATCTTCGGTAGTAACAACGTTCTCCGCAGAGGCTGTGTGCTCAGGCGCACTGATTTCAGACATCAGGTTTTGCTCATCGGCAGCTTTAGAATCCGGCATGATCTTCTGCCTAATCGTCAGCCAGGTGTGCAGCAGTGGTTGATAAACCCGATTATTCTTCCTTCTCCTGGGCGCGATTCTGCCCATGGTAACCTCTCTTCAACAACGTAAAACAACATAAAATTAAATATGGGCGGTAACCCCATAGGCTTCTAAGTATATACCTTTATCCCCGTTACCTTCCAAACTACGGTTTGTTGGGTGCTTTTAATTACCCGAATCACGGGCTTGAGCCATTCAACGGGGTCCACGCGCGGGGTGTCATTGTTTCTTTTTCTTCGACAAAAGTCATCATTCACGACGCAAGATTTTACCGCGCTCCCCTGCTGCTGTTATGCTGGCAACTTCAATATGATGAGTGACTAAAGGAAAATCCATGACGACCCCTTCTTTTGATAGCGTTGAAGCGCAAGCGAGCTACGGAATTGGTTTACAAATCGGGCAGCAATTGCAAGAGTCCGGGCTGGAAGGTTTATTGCCAGAAGCACTGTTGGCAGGTTTGCGTGACGCGATGGAAGGGAATGCACCGACCGTCCCGGTTGATGTAATACATCGCGCACTACAAGAAGTGCACGAAAAGGCTGATAAAGTGCGTGTTGATCGCCAGCAAGCTCTGGTAGAAGAAGGCAAAACCTTCTTAGAAGAAAATGCCAAGCGTGATGATGTGACCACCACTGAGTCTGGCTTACAGTTCTCCGTGTTACAGGCAGGTGATGGCCCGATCCCATCCCGCCAGGACCGTGTTCGTGTGCACTATACGGGCCGTCTGGTTGACGGTACGGTATTTGATAGCTCAGTTGAACGTGGTCAGCCAGCAGAATTCCCGGTCAGTGGTGTTATTCCAGGCTGGATTGAAGCCTTATCCATGATGCCAGTAGGTTCTAAGTGGAAGTTGTACATCCCGCACGGCCTGGCTTATGGCGAGCGTGGCGCGGGTGCGACTATTCCACCTTTCAGTGCATTGATGTTTGAAGTGGAACTGCTGGAAATTCTGTAATTTCTGCATGCGGTGAAACCAGAAAGGGCGGCGTGATGTCGCCCTTTTACATTTATTGATGCCGGCCATGACCAATAGCGAGATTATTCGCCTTTTAGCGCGCGCGGGAACAGCAAATTGTTTTCCAGATGAATATGTTCCATTAGATCAGTTATGAATTCATTGATACCGGTGTAGAGTGCCCGCCAGGTATTGCAGGCCCCTTCTGGTGGGGTGACATTTTGTGTTAACTGTTTTACCACTTCTAGCTGCTGCCCAACAGCATCGTGTTCCGCTTCCATCACAAATATTGGCCCACCAGCCTGAGACCCCATACCACGAGTTATCATTGGGAACAGAATTTGTTCCTCTTTGTACATATGCTGGGTTAGCTCTTCTAAAATTGCAGTAAGTTCAACCGCCAGTCCACGCGGACAGGCTGGTTTCTCGCCGTGTACCCGTTCAACTTTTTCCGCCATCAGAATTAATTCCGGTAACTGCTCACGATGGCGGTTATGGTAGCGGCTGATAATAAAATCGATGATATTAGCCAGTGGCTGCTGTTGCCAATCTTCAGATGACTGAGGTTCGGATTGCAAGGCACTCAGTTGTGCTTCCAGCTCATCGATATCAAGATTCAGCTTATTGGCTGCACGTAGCAGTGTCTGTTTACCACCACAGCAGAAATCGAGCTGGTGGTGACGGAATAATTTTGTGGCTCGTGGAATAGCGATAGCCAGGGCACCGAGAGACTGATTGCGGTAATCCATAATGACACCTCATTGGGTAATTAAATATTTATAACATGCATAATAAATGCATGTTATAGATTGCGATATAACCACAAAGAGGTACTTGTGAAAAATAACAGCGCGTTGAAGCGCTGTTATCCGAGATTATTTGTTCTGTAAGTCGATTTGATAAACGGCAAAGCCAATTTCATCAGTACCTTGTACTTTCATCGGGTACTGCGCTTTTTGCTTGATAAATTCAGCGGCTTTAGCACTTGGCGACGTTTCAAAGCGGATATCCAGTGGCTGCTTGCTGTCGATCGTTGCCAGACGCCAGTTATTATCAGCCTGTGGGGTAACTTGCCCGTGTTTCTTGGTTTCAGCACTGATATAAGCCGACAGTACCGCCCGGTTTTCATCAGGAGAAGCAAATGCAATATGGCTGTCACCCGTACCGGCAAATTTACCGCTATAAGCCCGATAGTTGTTGGTCGCAATCAGGAATGTGGCTTTCGGATCGATAGGTCTGCCATTAAATGTCAGGTTTTTAATCCGTTCAGCTTTATCGTTGATCAGTGCGCATTCACCGTCATAGCGCGCAGGTTGGCTGATATCGATTTCATATTTCACACCATCGATAACATCAAAATTATAAGTGCGGAAACCATCCCAGTTAATCAACGATTGTGGCTTGCTGCTGGTCACATCAATTTGATTGAATTGCGCGGCAGAGCACTCTAACCATTGCTTAACTTCCGCCCCACTGGCTTTCACCACCACCAGTGTGTTCGGGTACAGATAGAGATCGGCGGCATTACGGAAGGTCAGCTCACCTTTTTCCACTTCAACAAAACTGGCGGGATCATTTTTACGCCCGCCGGCTTTGAAGGGGGCGGCGGCAGAGAGCACCGGCAGATTGGCTAAATCGGGGTCGCCTTGAATAAAGTGTTCGGTATAGGCGCGTTGAGCATTGTTCACAATCTGCACTGTCGGATCGTCTTGGATGAGTGCCAGATAGCTGTACATATTGTCCGATGCTTTGCCGATCGGCTGACTGACGAAGTCACGAGTACCCTGATGGTCTGCTGCTAGCACTTTTACCAGATTGGCATCTTCGGTTGCCAGCGATTTTTGTGCTGCTTTATCATAGATTGGGCGTGCTTCAGCTTTGGCTTCAGTAACTTGCCATGGGCCTTTATCATTATTCAGGACGAAATCGACCACCCCCAGATGATCACCCCACTGGCCCGGCATCACTGCTGCAATACCATTTAAAGTGCCTTGAGCGATATCAGCACCTTTGATGGCGGCAAAATCTTTACTGGGGAAAACGGCATGGGCGTGGCCGAACATGATGGCATCGATCCCCGCAACCTGGCTGAGATAATAAACTGAGTTTTCCGCCATGGTTTTATAAGGATCACTGGAAAGCCCGGAGTGCGGGATAGCCACCACCAAATCAGCACCTTGCTTGCGCATCTCAGGCACCCATTTCTTGGCCGTTTCAGTGATGTCGTTAACGGTCACTTTCCCGCTCAGATTCGCTTTATCCCATATCATCACTTGTGGCGGGACAAAACCAATGTAACCAATGCGCAAGTTATGGGTTTTACCTTCACGATCTTGCACTGGCGTGTCGACAATCAGATAAGGCTGGAACAGCGGCTTACCGGTTTTCACATCAATCACGTTGGCATTCACATAGGGGAATTTTGCGCCAGCTAGCGATTTTTTCAGATAATCCAGACCGTAGTTAAACTCATGGTTACCGATATTCCCTACCGCATAATCCAGCGTATTCATAGCTTTGTAGACTGGGTGAATTTCTCCGGTTTTCAATCCCTTGGCTGCCATATAGTCACCAAGCGGGCTACCTTGGATCAGGTCACCGTTATCCACCAGTACGCTGTTGGTCGCTTGTTGGCGGGCAGCACTGATCAGGCTTGCAGTGCGCACCAGACCAAACTTTTCGGTAGGTTTATCTTTGTAGTAATCAAAATCCATCATATTGCTGTGCAGGTCGGTGGTTTCCAATACCCGCAAATCAACGGTAGCAGCAGTTGCTACAGACATTGAGGTCGCGACAGCAATCAGGCTGGCAAGAAGAGATAACGTCAGCGGACGCGTGATCATGGCTTTCTCCATTAAAATCTATTCGACATGTATCGCAAAAGAATATGTAACTTTAATTAATTGCTACAACAAAATGTGAAGTTTGGCAGAAAATGCCCCAGGATAACGCGCAGAAGTTCACAGTTGTGGCAGGTTAATCCCACTGATTTTATTGGAAGTTACCGACATTGATGGCTATTTGGTAGGAATCTTATTAGTCTGCAACTCTGATGATTGAGGGCATATCCCCGTTATCTTGTCACTTGCAGGTCTGCCGGTGGCACTTGTTGCCTTCATCTGGAAATCTACTGGGCTTAGATAATTAATTTTTACGTTTGCGTTCTAAACTGTATATATGGCGAACGAGTAGCGCGAGCCACTATATTGGTCTAAACAATCACTATTGGTCTAAATAATCACTATTGGTCTAAACAATCACTATCGATTTAAACAGCCATTATCAGTATCCGGCATGACTCATAATACCAAGGGGTGGATGATGTTAGAGCAAATTTGCCAGTTGGCCCGCGAGGCAGGCGTGGCGATTATGGCGGTCTATCAGGGGGATAAACCCCTTGATGTGGCCCATAAGAAAGATGATTCGCCAGTGACAGCGGCTGATCTTGCCGCTCACCAGATTATCAAAGCCGGATTGGCGGCACTGACTCCCGATATCCCGCTGTTATCTGAAGAAGATCCGCCGGTTTGGGCGGTACGTCAACACTGGCAGCGCTACTGGCTGGTTGATCCTCTGGACGGTACTAAAGAGTTTCTGCATCGGAATGGCGAGTTTACCGTTAATATCGCGTTGATTGACCAAGGAGTACCGGTGCTTGGCGTGGTATATACCCCGGTGACTGAAGTGATGTACAGCGCTGAAAACGGCCAGGCGTGGAAAGAGGAGTGTGGCAGGCGCATGCAGATTCAGGTGCGTGCTGCGCTACCGCCGTTAGTGGTAGTCAGTCGCTCCCACAGTGATGCTGAACTGGAAGATTATTTGTCGCAATTAGGTGAACACCAGACTGTATCAGTCGGTTCGTCACTCAAGTTTTGTCTGGTGGCGGAAGGGAAGGCGCAACTGTACCCGCGCTTTGGGCCTACAAATGTATGGGATACTGCCGCCGGGCATGCAGTAGCCATTGCTGCCGGAGCACTGGTTCACGATTGGCAGGGTAAACCACTCTCTTATACCCCACGTGAATCTTTCCTGAACCCCGGCTTTAGAGTGTCTTTATTCTAACCACATAGCCAAAGGGTGTGGCGTTGCAGGGAGGTGGCACGCAAACGAATCATATGATTCGGGTGCGTGCCCGCAGCGAATCCCCTGTAGCTTCAAACCTTAAGGGGAGATTACTGTTTCACCAGTTGGTGCAATTGATCGATCACCTGCTGTACTTCCTGCGGTGTCAATGCGCCATCTTTGGCAAATTTCACATTCCCTTGTGGGTCCAATACCACAATCGCCGAGCCTTTTTCCGCTAGACCCCAGGCCTTTTTGACATTCCCGTCGCTATCGACCACAAATTGTGACCAGGGAAAGTCGCGTTTATTGCTTTCAATGCTGTTACGCACAAACACTGCCGTGCCGATGATGGCGTCATCAGTATTGACGATTGTCGTCGTTTGGTAATGTTCGTGTGGCAGATTAGCGTGCTTAATGGCTTCCACTAACGGGGCATTCAGCTCTTTTGCCGAGGTGCGGCCAGCAATATGTTGGATGACCCGCACTTTGCCGGGCAGTTGCGAGCTATTCCAGTTTTTGTAGCTAAACTGATCAGTAGCTTTATCATAATTTAATTCGCCTTTATCGCTGACACCCACCGGCGGTACCCGCTGGTTGATTTGTAGGGTGTGAGCGCAGGCCATTAGTGGTGTGAGTAGTAGTGACAGTATCAGCAGGCTATTTTTTATCATGGCATGTCCTTGTGGGATCTTATGGGTAATGTCGGGTACTAAGTCCTGCATGCAGGTCTACCCGTAGTCTTTCAAATTGCAGCGGTGTTGGCAGATTATGTTTGCCGCTTGCCAGCATCTTGAAACCTATTGGGCATCAGTTTTCCAATAATAGGTGCAGATCAGAGGTCTGTCCTGTTTCGCTACAGTATTTATTTCTGACACTTACTAGATGGTTATTCTGTAATTAAGTCTCATTTTATCTATATGGCCCTGTAATTTTGTGTAAATCCAGCAGCAATGACTGGTTTTGGCGGAACTAAAGCCCATACTCTAGGTCTATTACTCTGCAATTATATTACGTTACCTGTGATCTTGGTCGCTAAGGCACCAGAGGGAGCGTATTGATGTCATGGGAGGAAAGTAAAAAAATGAGGATCTTCCAACGTTACAATCCGGCTAAAGTGGCGATGTATGTCAAAACGCTTTTCCGAGGGAGGTTATATATCAAAGATATGGGGGCTTTTGAGTTTGACAAAGGTAAGATTTTAATCCCGAAAGTTAGGGATAAACGCCACTTTGAGGTGATGTCTGAGGTTAATCGGCAGGTGATGCGTTTGCAGGCTGAAATGTAAAAAAACTCACCCCGAACAAATTTAATTGCGGCCCCTATTTTGGGGCCGCTAATGTTATTAAATAATGACTGATTTAAACTTTCACTAGGCATCACTGCTTTCGTGTGGGGCTTTTGGCAGGATTGGGGCTGGTAGGTCACTGAGTTTAGTCACCAGTAGCTGATCGATTTTGTAGCTATCAATATCGACTACTTCAAACTTGTAGCCGGCATATTTGACGAAATCAGTGCGTTTGGGAATTTTGCGCAGCATATACATCATAAAGCCGCCGATGGTTTCATAATTGCCAGACTGCGGGAACTCATCGATATGCAGCACTCGCATTACATCTTCAATCGGGGTGCCGCCCTCAATCAGCCATGAACTTTCATCACGAGCAACAATTTGCTCTTCCTGCCCCTGACCGACCAAATCCCCCATCAGCGTGGTCATCACGTCATTCAGGGTAATGATACCAACCACCAGGGCGTATTCGTTGAGGATAACGGCAAAGTCTTCACCGGCGGTTTTAAAGCTCTCCAGTGCCTCGGAGAGTGTCAATGTGTCTGGCACAATCAGGGCTGAGCGAATTTGCACGCCACTGCTCAGTACCAGACTCTGGTTACCTAATACCCGGTTCAGCAAGTCTTTAGAGTCGACATAACCCACAACTTGATCGATATGACCATCACATACCAAGAATTTAGAGTGTGGATGGGTCGAAATCTTCTCTTTTATGCTGTCTTCGCTTTCCCGCAGATCAAAATAAATCACACTTTCACGTGACGTCATCGACGAAGGAACAGTACGTGACTCCAGTTCAAAGACGTTTTCGATCAATTCATGCTCTTGCTTACGTAACACCCCGGCTAATGCACCTGCTTCCACGACGGCATAGATATCATCTGATGTGATGTCATCATTGCGTACCATTGGTAGCTTGAATAGTCGGAAGATTAGATTCGCCATCCCATTGAAGAACCAAACTAGTGGGCGACAAATCATCAGACAGAAGCGCATCGGGTTGACGATCCGAACGGCAACCGCTTCAGGTGAAATCATACCGATGCGTTTCGGGGTTAAGTCGGCAAAAAGAATAAATAAACTGGTGACCAGAACAAACGAGCAAATGAAACTCACCTGGTCGGCAAGCTCTGGTGACATGAAGCGCTCAAACACCAATTTAAAGGAGGGAGAAAACGCAGCATCACCGACGATACCCCCCAGAATGGCGACGGCATTCAAGCCAATCTGGACCACGGTGAAGAAAATCCCCGGAGTCTCTTGTAATTTAAGTACCCGCAAGGCGTTGATATCGCCTTCATCCGCCAGAAGTTTTAGTTTAATTTTGCGCGAAGCTGCCAGTGAAATCTCTGATAATGAGAAGAAGGCACTCACCGCAATTAAAAAAAGAATCAGTAAAATACTGTTTAACATAATCTGTCCGTGTCGTACCGACAATCGCGCCGGCGATCGTAAGGAAGGCCATACATTTGTTTGAATTAAAAAATACTGTTTAAATTTAAGATAACGGCAGAAAGCCGCCATCGGGCCGAGTGAACAGCCCGAATAGTATAACCCGTCTTACTTTAAGTTGCAGCGGAGTTAGCTAGGTTCATTACTCCGGCCATGCTTGAAATCCCTCTGTGGGCTAGCATAAATGCTGTTCAAACCGCATTCCAAGCGATTTGTCATTCCCTTGCTGCCAACCTGCAACTCTACGCAATTTGGGGATAATCGCAGCGATAAGCGCGTGGGCAGCCTTACAAATCAGGCGGCATACACACGCCAATACCACCAAGGTTACAATATCCATGTGGATTTTTGTGCAAATATTGCTGGTGGTCATCCTCGGCATAGTAAAACGGCAGTGCAACCGCCACTTCACTGGTAATCAACCGGCGATCACCAGCTTGCTCCATGGCTTGCTGGAACAAGGCTTTGCTCTCGTTAGCTTGCACTTGCTGCTCAGGTGTCAAAACGTAAATGGCTGAACGATATTGTGTTCCGACATCTCCGCCTTGACGCATTCCTTGGGCGGGATCGTGATTTTCCCAGAAAATCTGCAATAGTTGCTTATAGCTGATGATGGCCGGATCAAAGACAACACGAACCACTTCTGCATGGGCTGTGCGGCCACTACAAACTTCATGATAGGTTGGGTTTGGCGTGTAGCCACCGCAATAACCTGCGGCAGTACTGTAGACGCCAGGCAGTTGCCAGAACAGGCGCTCAACACCCCAGAAGCAGCCCATGGCGAAGATGGCGATCTCCATTCCGTCAGGGATATGTGTCATGGAATGCCCATTCACCACATGGAGAGTTGCGACTGGCATTGGTGTGATTCGCCCGGGTAAGGCATTCGCCGCATCAATGACGGCAGTTTTGTCAAAATTTTGCACCAAAATAGGCTCCAATATTTACAGTGAATTTGAAGTTTACAGTAAATTAATAACAAGATGTTTACAGTGAATAGGTATAGACAGTTGTATCTGATTGCGAGTTTGCACACAATAAGAGCCATTCTGCGTTAATGTATCGGCTTAAGGTGGAGTTTTAGGGATAACAGGCTTAAATCGGTCTTTAAGTGCGGAATGATTGCGTAAGTGATAAAAAGTCCGTCAGATCGTTTTTACAGGAAAATATACCCAATAGGTTTCAAGATGCGGTAAAGCGGCAAGGGAGAGCACCCTGATGAGCTTATAGGGTAAGTGATTCGGATGACAAATCTGCTGGGAGCAGATTTAAATGCTGCTTGCAGAGGTCAGGTCGAGTAATGAGAGTTGCCAATACACCTGCAATTTGGAAGATGGCAGGTATAAAATTAATTAGGAGTACGCGTGCCACGATACCCTATTTTGTGTTTTTTGTGCGTATTGCTCGCCACACCTCTTGCCTACGCTGCCAATGTGCGGTTGCAGGTCGAAGGTCTTAGCGGGGATTTAGAGAGAAACGTCAGGGCGCGTTTATCAACAATTGGTACGGATGAAGTGACGTCCGATGGCCGTTTCCGCTCAAGGGTGGATGACGCCATTCGTCAGGGGCTACGCGCGTTAGGTTATTACGACCCCACCATCACCTTTGATTTGCAGCCGCGCCCGGCACCTGCACGTTCCGTTTTAATTGCCAAAGTGATTCCTGGTGAACCGGTTTTGATTGCTGGTGTTGATATTGTGCTGCAAGGTGGGGCGAAAACTGATCCTGATTATCTATCACTGGTACGCCGCGATACCCCTAAAATTGGCTCAGTCCTCAATCATGGTGATTTTGATAATTTCAAAAGTTCACTGACGGGCTTAGCGTTACGCCGTGGTTATTTTGACGCCAATATGATCAAAAGCCAGTTGGGCGTTGCCGCTGAGTTGCGCAAAGCTTTTTGGGATATTGATTTTGACAGTGGCGAGCGCTACCGGTTTGGTAAAGTTGCCTTCCAAGGCTCGCAAATCCGTGAAGATTTTCTGCAAAATTTGGTGCCCTTTCATGAAGGTGAGTTTTATACCTCTGATGAACTGGCCGAATTGAACCGCCGTCTGGCTGCGACTAACTGGTTTAACTCGGTGGTGGTTTCACCGGATTTTCGCGACGCGAGAAAAACCAAAGTCCTGCCACTGGATGCGGTCGTCACTCCACGTACTGAAAATACGGTTGAATTGGGGGGCGGTTATGCGACCGATGTCGGTCCACGTCTGACGGCCAGTTGGCGTAAGCCGTGGATGAACTCCTACGGGCATAGTCTAACCACCAGTACTACACTTTCCGCGCCCGAACAGACGCTGGATTTCAGCTATCGAATCCCACTGTTAAAAAACCCGCTGGAACAGTATTACCTGCTACAGGGTGGGTTCAAACGCACCGATCTGAATGATACAAAATCTGACACCACCACCCTGAACGTTGCCCGTTTCTGGGATCTGTCCAGTGGTTGGAAACGTTCAGTTAACCTGCGTTGGAGTTTGGATCACTTTACTCAAGGTAGTGTCACCGATACCACCATGTTGCTGTATCCGGGGGTGAACATCAGCCGTACCCGTCAGCGCGGCGGCGCTATGCCGGTGTGGGGGGATAGTCAGAATTATTCTATTGATGTGTCTGATACCACATGGGGGTCAGATGTCGATTTCGCCATATTCCAGGCGCAAAACGTGTGGATTCGTACTTTGGGTGAGAAGAACCGTTTTGTCGTTCGGGGTAACTTAGGCTGGATTGAAACCAATGATTTCGACCGGGTACCGCCGTCACTGCGCTTCTTCGCCGGTGGGGATCGCAGTATTCGTGGCTATAAATTCCGTGATATTTCCCCACGCGATAGCGAAGGTAAATTAACCGGTGCCTCTAAACTGGCAACCGGTACGCTTGAGTATCAATATAACGTTACCGGAAGATGGTGGGGGGCTGTATTCGTCGATTCGGGTGAAGCGGTTAACGATATTCGCAAGAGCGATTTCAAAACTGGCGCCGGGGTTGGGGTCCGTTGGGCTTCTCCGGTCGGTCCGATCAAGCTAGACATCGCCAAACCTATTGGTGACAACGAAGCACGTGGCGTGCAATTTTATATCGGTTTGGGGCCTGAACTATGATGTTGGTAAAGGGAGGGAGGTGGATAAAGAGACTCAGTATCGCATTTCTGCTCATTATCCTGCTGCTGGTCGGGGCTTTGGCGGGTTTGTTAGGCACCACCAGTGGTCTACATTTTGTGATAAACAGCGCCGCACGTTGGGTTCCCGGGCTGGATATCGCCAGTGTCAGTGGGGGGTGGCGTGACCTCACCTTAAAAGGCATTCAATATCAAATGCCGGGTGTCACTGTTAAAGCAGGGCAGTTCCATCTTTCATTACAGCTCTCTTGTCTAAAACGCAGTGAGTTGTGCATTAATGCCCTGACGGCACAAGATATTGATGTGGTGGTGGATACCAACGCCATGCCGCCTGCGGCCCCTGCTCCTGCCAGTAGTGAACCGATGGGGGAACTTAGTACTCCGTACCCCATTACATTGCGTATGCTGTCGCTGAATAATGTCAAAGTCACTATTGATGACACCGCGATTTCACTGGATGAATTCCGCACTGGAGCACATTGGCAACAGCGCGCACTGGCACTAATGCCGACCAAAATCAGTGGGTTATTGATAGCTTTACCAAAAACGGTGCCAGCGATGGTGCCGGATGCGGCTAAACCTGCGGTTGAAACGGCTATCGCGGTAAAAGAAGCGGTTGAGCAACAGGCAGCCGCGCCATCAGAGCAGGAAGCTCCGCTAGGTGAAACGTTAAAAGCGCTGTTTGCTAAACCGTTACTGCCAGAATTGCCGGACTTCCGCTTGCCGCTGGATTTACAGATTAAAGAGATCTCAGGGCAACAACTCCGGCTTACAGGTGATACCGACGTACTTATCAGTAGTCTTTTGCTGCAAGCCAGCACGCAACAAAACCAAATAACACTGGATAAGCTGGAGATTAAATCGCCACAGGGTGGGCTGTCAGCACAGGGTGACGCCACGCTGGCCGATAAGTGGCCAGTGAGTATGGTCATCAATAGTGCGCTGAACATTGAGCCGTTGAAAGGCGAAAAAGTAAAATTAACTGTCGGTGGTGCGCTGCGCGAAAAACTCAACGTGGCACTCAATCTGTCAGGCCCGGTGAGCGCGCAACTGGATGCAGAAACTGCGCTGGCACAGGCTGGTTTGCCACTGGCGTTAACTCTACAAAGCAAGCAACTGCGTTGGCCGTTGAGTGGCGAACCGCAATATCAAATTGATAATCTTCGAATGCGCCTCAATGGGCAGGCGACAGATTACGCACTCTCGATCCGTTCTGATTTTAAAGGCACTGACCTGCCACCGGCAGTGTTCACTCTTGACGGTAAAGGGAGTGTTGAGCAATTCAATCTGACCCGTTTACGTCTGGCGGCATTGCAAGGTAACACTGACCTGACTGGCGTAGTGGATTGGAGTAAAGCAATCAGTTGGAACTCGGTATTAACCTTATCGGGTATTAACACTGCGAAGCAGTGGCCGGAGTGGCCAGCAAAACTGGATGGTAGAATTGTCACCCGTGGCAGTATCCACGGTGGTAGTTGGCAATTACAAGTACCGGAGCTGGTACTGGACGGGAATGTGAAACAAAACCGTGTGACGGCCCGTGGCTCCCTGACAGGGAATGCGGCAGGCCAGTGGCATATTCCGGGCATTAATCTGGCATTGGGCCGTAATAGGCTAGATGTGAGAGGTAACCTTAGTGACACCTGGCAGCTCGATGCCACTGTGGATGCGCCACAACTTGATGGTGCGTTACCGGGATTGGGAGGCGTGATGAAAGGGGCGCTGAAATTGCGCGGCAACCTTACAGCACCACAACTGTTAGTGGACCTCACCGCCAGCCGCCTGCAATGGCAGGAACTGACCATTAACCGGGTTAAGATTGATGGCGACGTTCGCTCCACGGATCAGATTCAGGGTCAATTGGCCGTTAGGGTTGAGCAACTCAAGCAAGCGGAGTTGGTTGTAAGTTTATTGACGCTAGATGCCCGGGGTAGCGAAAAACAGCATCAGGTGCGCCTGAATATACAAGGGGAACCCGTTTCCGGTCAGTTGGCGCTGGATGGGAGCTTCGATCGCCAACAACAACGTTGGCGCGGTTCGCTTAATAACACGCGTTTCGATACGCCGGTAGGTGAATGGCGTTTAAGCCGTGCGATGGCATTGGATTACCAAAATAGCCAACAGCGGGTCACCATCGGACCCCACTGTTGGCTTAACCCAAATGCAGAACTTTGTGTTCCTCGGGCCATTGAAGCTGGCCCTAGTGGGCAGGCGAGTGTGGTGCTTAATCGCTTTGATTTAGCGATGATAAAACCATTCCTTGGGCCGGATACCACCATGAGTGGCGTGTTCACTGGCCGGGCCGATGTCAGTTGGACGGCCGGTGGTAACCTGCCAGATGTACGGGTATCGCTCAGTGGCAATGGGGTTAAAGTGCAGCAAATGGTGCAAGGGAACCCGCTACCGATTGCTTTTGAAACGCTGAATCTCAATGGTGGCCTAACCAATGGGCAAGTGCGGGCTGATTGGTTGATTAAACTGGTGAATAACGGCCAGTTCTCCGGGCAGGTACAGGTTGCTGATCCACAAGGGCGGCGCAATTTGTCCGGTAATATTGCTATCAGTAATATTTCTTTGGCAATGATTAACCCGATACTGAGTGATGGTGAAAAAGCCGCTGGTACATTAAACGCCAATCTGCGTTTAGGGGGGAATGCGAAGAGCCCGCTAGTCTTTGGTCGTTTGGCGCTGGATAATGTCGATGTTGATGGTAGCTGGATGCCATTTGATATTACCGAAGGGCGTCTGGTGATGAACTTCGACGGT
This sequence comes from Yersinia sp. 2542 StPb PI, assembly GCF_048593855.1. Taxonomy (NCBI): domain Bacteria; kingdom Pseudomonadati; phylum Pseudomonadota; class Gammaproteobacteria; order Enterobacterales; family Yersiniaceae; genus Yersinia; species Yersinia sp. 2542 StPb PI. The sequence goes on along the minus strand of NZ_JAZGQA010000002.1, from coordinate 46,889 downwards.
ATGACCTCAACGTTGGAGGGGTTAATTCGGACTTCTCAAGGGCAGCTCAATCTCTCCGGTGATGCCGATTGGCGTGATATCAATGCCTGGCGTGCCCGAATCGCCGCAAAAGGCAATAAGTTACGGGTCACGGTTCCACCGATGGTGCGGATTGATGTTTCACCGGACATTGTTTTTGAAGCGACACCGCAGTTATTCACCCTCAATGGTTCGGTCGATATTCCATGGGCGCGGATAACGGTGCAGGAAGTGCCGGAAAATGCGGTGGGTGTCTCATCAGATGAAGTGATGCTCAATAACGATCTGAAACCTATCTCCCCACGGACGGCCAGTATTCCAATCAACAGTAATCTGGTGATTCGGGTAGGTAATGATGTGCGTCTGAATGCATTTGGTTTGAAAGCCCGTTTGCAAGGTAATTTGAAAATGATCCAGGATCAGCGCGGGTTGGGCTTGAACGGGCAAATTAATATTCCGTCGGGTAGCTTCCGTGCTTATGGTCAGGATTTAATCGTCAATAAAGGGATATTGCTGTTCTCCGGCCCGCCGGATCAGCCGCTACTCAATATTGAAGCGATACGAAATCCAGATGCTACGGCAGACGGTGTTACTGCTGGTGTGCGGGTTACCGGGATGGCTGATGCTCCACGGCTAGAAGTATTCTCGGATCCGGCTATGTCACAGCAGGAGGCGTTATCATACCTGTTGCGTGGTCAGGGGTTGAGTAATTCGGGGGCCGACAGTGGCATGATGACCTCAATGCTTATTGGCATGGGGGTTGCGCAGAGCGGTAAACTTGTGGGTAAAATCGGCGAGGCATTTGGTGTCAGTAACCTGGCACTGGATACGCAGGGAGTCGGTGATAGCTCACAAGTCGTGGTAAGTGGTTATGTCACTAAAGATCTGCAAGTAAAATACGGTGTGGGTATATTTGACTCGCTGGCGACGTTAACATTACGTTATCGATTGATGCCAAGGTTGTATCTGGAAGCGGTGTCTGGTATTGATCAGGCATTAGATGTGCTTTATCAGTTTGAGTTCTAACCATGCGAATTATTGTCTACGGTAGTTTACGGCGCAAGCAAGGTAATAGTCATTGGATGACGGACGCCCAGTGGTTGGGTGAACATGACCTTGCAGGCTTTGATATGTACAACTTAGGTCATTATCCGGCGGTTATCCCCGGAGACGGCACTGTGCATTGTGAGGTTTATCGGATTAACTCATCTATTATGAATGAGTTAGATGAACTTAAAAGTAATACTAAGGATTACCGGCGCGAGCTGATTCAGACGCCTTATGGTAGCGCGTGGATATACCTTTATCGCTTACCGCTCGAAGGTGTGCCACGTATCTACAGTGGCGATTGGCTAAAACGCCATGAAGAGAGCGACAAGCCGTAAAATTAAGCTGTTATTAGCAAAAAAAAACACCGCTCACAAGGCGGTGTTTTTACTTTTCGCGCTTAAAGCATCCTCAAGAGGCGCTTTTTGGCATGCGAAACGGGAAATTACTTCTTCGCACGTTCGAAAGAGGCCAGGATCTCGGCTTTAGCTGCGGCGGCGTCTTCCCAACCATCCACTTTCACCCACTTGCCTGTTTCCAAGTCTTTGTAATGTTCAAAGAAATGTTTGATCTGAGCTTTCAGCAGTTCTGGCAGATCATTTACATCTTTAACGTGGTCGTATTCTTTGGTCAGTTTGCTGTGTGGAACCGCAACCAGCTTGGCATCTTCGCCCGCTTCGTCAGTCATTTTTAACACGCCAACCGGACGGCAACGAATCACGGAACCTGGTTGCAACGGATACGGTGTTGGCACTAGCACATCAACCGGGTCGCCATCTAATGACAGGGTGTTGTTGATATAACCATAGTTACATGGATAGAACATGGCAGTAGACATGAAGCGGTCTACAAACAGCGAGCCAGTCTCTTTATCGATTTCATATTTGATCGGATCCGCATTCGCAGGGATTTCGATCACTACATAGATATCTTCTGGCAGGTCTTTACCTGCGGGTACTTGGTTCAAGCTCATGTCGGTTTCCTTTTATCAAACCAGAAATGGAGTGCTGGCTATTATAGCCAACTCTTTTGTGAATTCCCGCCCTTTTCACTGTCAGATAGCGGTGAGATTGCCTGAGTGAGGGCCATTTCAGTGAGATAAAATCCCGTCATTCGCTAAATGTATCTATTTTGAGCTGTTTTTCCGGTGAGAGTTCAAGCTGACATCTGTATAGCCGATAACTTAATCAAACAATAAGACCGTCCGCTGTAATGCTAACGCTTTGTAATCTTAACCATTTGCACATAACCGGAAAAAAACCGATGTTAAAAAAGATTACCATTAAGAATGGGCTTATTGCCCAGCTAAGCTTTATGTCGTTGATTTTATTAGTTGTCAGTGTTATCGGGATTAATTCAATTCAGGAAAGTTCGCGCTCGTTGCAAATCATAAATCAAATCCAGGGGGAGGAACTGGGATCTCTATCTAATAGCTTTAATGCCACGTTAAGCGCCAGAACTGAAGCAGCTCTGGCGATCCATCAGTTAGAAATTGGTCTGATTGAGGAATCGTTACAAACGGCAAAACAGGCTGAAGGTTCACTGGCATTATCGCAAAAAGAGATGGCACGTTTTGTCAGTGCGGTATCTGACCGGGGAGACGGGCAGGGATTGGCGATAAATATCCAGAAAAGTTATAAAAATTATATTGATAAGGGCGTAATACCGATGTTGACCGCGATCAAGGCGGGATATGCTGACGAGTATTACGCTGTATTGGAAAAGAGTATTACCGACATTAGTAAAGCCTTTAACAATGATGTCACTGCCTTTCGCAGCTATGCACTGGATGCTGGTCAATTGCAAATCGCCAATGCAAATAATGCCGCCAAAATTAAACTGACGATCATTGTAGCTGCTGGGGTGATCACGTTGATCTCTGCGGTACTGGCATGGTTTGCGCTCAAATACATTATTTTGCAGCCGTTGGTGCAATCAATTCATCAGTTGGAATATATAGCTGCTGGTGATTTAACTCACAGTATCAATAGTGAGGGCAACACTGAATTGGCCCGATTGGCAAAGGCGTTACAGACGATGCAGCAATCGCTGGTGGCGTCAGTGAGTAATGTACGGGATGTGGGTGGGCAGATTGGTATTGGCTCGCGGGAATTAGCTGCCGGTAACAGTCATTTGGCTGAACGTACAGAGGAGTCGGCGTCTTCTTTGGAACAGACTGCGGCCAGCATGGAGCAGTTGACCTCAACCGTAAAAATGAATGCTGAAAACTCGGATCAGGCTAATCGTTTGGCGATGAGTGTATCGGATATTGCCAATAAGGGCAGTGAGGCCGTGAGTCATGTGGTTGATAAGATGCAGGCAATTACCACCAGTTCGCGCCGTATCTCCGATATTATTGCCGTAATTGATGGTATTGCGTTTCAGACTAATATTCTGGCACTTAACGCTGCGGTTGAGGCCGCCAGAGCCGGTGAACAGGGGCGTGGTTTTGCTGTGGTCGCGGGTGAGGTACGTAATCTGGCACAACGCAGTGCGCAGTCGGCGAAAGAGATCAAAGATCTGATTGTTGAGTCGCAAAGTCGGGTGAAGGAGGGCGCAGACATGGCCGAATCGGCAGGGAAAACCATGCATGAGATCGCTGATGAAGTTAGCCGGGTAACGGCATTGATGCGTGAGATCTCAGCCGCAAGTTATGAACAAAGTAGCGGTATTGAGCAAGTGAATGTAGCTATTGCGCAAATGGATCAGGTTGCCCAGCAGAACGCCGCATTGGTTGAACAGGCCGCCGCGGCGACGCGATCATTAGAAGAGCAAGCCAATGCATTGTCAGCCAGTATGGCAGTGTTTAAATTGCACAATCATGAGTTGGCGGTTGGAGCATAAAAAAGCAGCGGCTTAGGGGCCGCTGCTCTCTTTTTTAACTGTATTTACCCAAATTACTTGGCTTCTTCATCCGGGAATTTGGCAATAAAACCTTCCGCATCTTCCACCATGGATTTGGTACCGACAAAGAAAGGTGCGCGCTGATGCAGTTTCTCTGGCACGATATCCAAAATGCGGTTCACCCCATCCGTCGCCTTACCACCGGCTTGTTCTGCCAAGAAGGCCATAGGGTTGCATTCGTACAGTAAACGCAGTTTCCCTTGTGGGTGGCTAGCGGTGCTTGGGTAAATATAAATACCGCCTTTCAATAAGTTACGATGGAAGTCGGCAACCAGTGAACCAATGTAGCGTGAGGTATACGGGCGCTGGGTGGCTTCATCTTGTTCCTGGCAGTACTTGATGTATTTCTTCACACCCAATGGGAATTTAATGTAGTTCCCTTCGTTGATGGAATACATGCAACCGGTTGCGGGATAACGCACTTTTTCGCCGGATAAACAGAAAACGCCCAGCGACGGATCATAAGTGAAAGTATGGACACCGTAACCTGTGGTATAGACCAGCATGGTTGAAGAACCGTAGACGACATAACCTGCGGCAACTTGTTTAGTGCCAGGTTGCAGGAAGTCAGCTTCGGTAATCGGAGTACCAAATGGGGTAATGCGGCGATAGATGGAGAAAATAGTACCGACGGATACATTCACATCGATATTTGAAGAACCATCCAGCGGATCCATCAGAACGACATATTTGGCATTTTCTGCCCGGCCACCATCAAAGATAACAATATCATCTTCTTCTTCGGAGGCGATACCGGCAACTTCGCCACGCGCTTTTAGGGCCGCTTTTAATTTTTCATTGGCAAACAAGTCCAGTTTCATCTGGTCTTCGCCCTGAATATTGGAAACACCGCTGGCACCTAAAATATCAACCAGACCTGCTTTGTTGATATCGCGATGAATAATCTTCGCGCCGAGTTTGATTGCTGAAAGTAATGCAGTTAATTCGCCGGTGGCGTGAGAGAAGTCTAGCTGTTTCTCAACGATGAATTCGCCTAACGTTTTCATGACTCAATCCCTGGATCTACGGTTAAATATCGATTTATTAACAAACAACACACCTGATGGCAGCAGTGTAGCCCAAAGGTGAGAATGATTCATAGGCAATTCCATTTCTTCTCTTTGATTCTGAGCGGTAGAATGGTTACAAACTCGAAGCTTATTAATACGGAAAATTTATGCGCATTCACATATTAGGTATCTGCGGCACTTTTATGGGCGGCCTGGCAATGCTGGCCCGCTCATTAGGTCATGAAGTGACAGGAGCGGATGCTAACGTGTATCCACCAATGAGCACGTTGCTGGAGAATCAAGGGATCGATTTAATTCAGGGATATGACCCAGCTCAACTGAGTCCCACCCCGGATTTAGTGATCATTGGTAATGCCATGAGCCGTGGTAACCCTTGTGTTGAAGCAGTATTAGAGCAAGGCATCCCTTATGTTTCCGGCCCACAATGGTTACATGACCATGTATTGCCAGAGCGCTGGGTATTAGCGGTGGCGGGTACACACGGAAAAACCACCACTGCGGGCATGGTGACCTGGATTCTGGAAGCCTGTGGTTATGAACCGGGATTCGTCATTGGCGGAGTGCCGGGTAATTTTGATGTATCAGCACGTTTAGGTAATAGCCCATTCTTTGTCATTGAAGCTGATGAATATGATTGCGCCTTCTTTGATAAGCGCTCTAAGTTTGTTCACTACAGCCCAAGAACGCTGGTTATGAATAACCTTGAGTTCGATCATGCGGATATTTTTGACGATCTGAAAGCTATCCAGAAGCAATTCCATCATCTGGTACGTTTAGTGCCAGGGAAAGGCAAAATCATCGTGCCGGATAATGATAATCACCTGAAGCAAGTGATGGCGATGGGCTGCTGGAGTGAGCAAGAGTTGGTCGGCGAAACTGGCAGTTGGTCGGCGCGCAAAGTATCAACCGATGCCAGTGTTTATGAAGTGTTTCTTGATAATAAATTAGTGGGTGAGGTCAGCTGGTCACTGGTGGGTGAACACAATATGCATAACGGTTTGATGGCGATCGCTGCCGCCCGTCATGTGGGGGTTTTACCCGCCGATGCTTGCAAGGCACTGGGTGATTTTATTAATGCTCGTCGCCGGCTGGAATTGCGGGGTGAAGCTCATGGTGTCACGGTTTATGATGATTTTGCTCACCATCCAACCGCTATTCTTGCCACTCTGGCGGCACTGCGCAGTAAAGTGGGTGGGACTGCGCGTATTTTGGCTGTTTTAGAGCCACGTTCTAACACCATGAAATTAGGGCTATGTAAAAATGAGTTAGCACCTTCATTAGGCCGTGCGGATGAAGTGTTCCTGTTCCAGCCGCAGCATATCCCTTGGCAGGTAGTGGAAGTGGCCGAAGCTTGTATTCAGCCTGCACATTGGAGTGCTGATATTGATGCGTTAGTCGATATGATCGTGAAAACAGCACAACCGGGTGATCACATTCTAGTGATGAGTAACGGTGGTTTTGGTGGGATTCATAACAAATTGCTGAGCGCTTTGGATAAAAAAGCGGAGCAAGAAGCTCTATCGCAGGATTAAGTCGGATAAAAAAAGCCCCCGCGATAGCGGGGGTAAAGGGTTCGTCGGATAGACGAGGGATTATTCGGATGTGGGCTGACTTCAGCCAATACCTTGTTGCAATCAATACTCTATTCAATAAGCTAAAAATTAGTATTTATCTTTATTTTCAGTCTATTGAATAAATCATCAAGATACGAAAGTATGCCCCTCTGAGCGGGGCATTTACTTTCACTGCTGGCGCTTAATCTTATTTGTAAATCTTAGCTGTGGCGTGCCAACCATTGTCTTGATGCATACCAATGATTTTGTATGCCGTAGCGCCTTCACTATCAGCTTTTTTCGCGATGGCCTGCTCAATATCAGAAGGAGCACCGGTAATCGCGCTCACACTGACTGCGCCTAAATCAGTCATTTTGCTTGCTTGGGCGGCATTGATTGATTCCGCAGCAGATGCGCCGAAAGCAACAACAGAAAGTAAACTCAGGGCTGCCAGAGTAGTTTTGATTTTCATGATTTTTCCTTAATCAGATTCAACAATCCAAAAGTACTTTTAATGATTCTGGTACTTTTAGTTTATTGTTTTTACTGTTTATTTAATTTTTTTCAATTTGGGCTTCACGCCATTTTTGATCTATCTATCGCGAATTACTGGTAAATCTTGGCAGTGGCATGCCAGTTATTTTCTTCTCGCACTTCGATCACTTTGTAAGCTTTAGCGCCCATAGCATCAGCTTTATCAGACAGCGCCTGACGAATATCGGATGGTGCGCCGTTAAGGCCACTGACGGTAATGGTGCCCATTGGTTGTAATTTTGCAGCCTGATTCTCATTGATAGAATCTGCTGCAAAAACACCAAATGACAGTACAGAGAGAATGCTGGCGGTTGCGATGGTAGTTTTAATATTCATGTTATTGCCTCTATTTATTCTTTATCACTTCGCGTGAAGTGTGATTTACGTCACGAAAATGAGTATACATCTAGTAACTGAGAATATTAATAGCAAGCTAATAATATTTAAGGTCACTTTATCGTTAGTGACTACTTTTTAAGAACTAAAAGGAATAAAAAGTGATTAAAAAACAGCACGCTCAAGTAAAAACTTAATGTTTTCAATTGAATAAGCGTTTTTGACTAAAAGTGCGTTAGTCAGTGGTAGGTTTGACTGTAAGGGAGATATAAGCAGAATTATTTTGTGGCTTAGACCGAAATCAGTAGTTATATGCCCTGGTTAAAGGCTATGAAGGTATGATTAATCGGATAACGGTGACAGGGATACAGTGCGGCGCAGAAGGCCGCATCTATATACATCAGACATAAAGATGTGGAATTAAAGCTCTTGTTCGAATAGCCCAAGAATGGCTTCATGCAGTTGTTTAACCGTAAAACCTCTGGCAGGCGTTGTGAAAATGGTATCGTCACCAGCAATACTGCCTAAGATCCCTTCAGCCTTACCTAATGAATCCAGCAGGCGGGCGATCAGCTGTGCCGCACCAGGGCTGGTATTAATCACAACGACTGAATCATTATAATCGACATCCAAGACCAGATTTTTTAGTGGGCTACTGGTTGTTGGCACCCCCAATTCTGCGGGTAAGCAGTAAACCATCTCCATTTTGGCATTACGCGTTCTAACCGCACCGAATTTGGTTAGCATACGTGAAACTTTGGATTGGTTGATATTTTCGAAGCCTTCTTCCTGCAAGGCCAAAACGATCTCACCTTGAGAACTGAATTTCTCTTCTTTCAATAACGCTTTAAACGCTTTGATAAGATCTTCTTGTTTTGCGGGATTACGCATTTTCTATGCCTTGATCAGTCAATAGTGAATAGGATTATTATGCATATAAATGAATTTTTATTCAACATGACTATGGAGTATTGGTGATAAAAGCACTGATATCAAGGTGTGGTGAAATTTTCATATCATCTTACTGTTACGATTATGCTAAATCAGTTTTTATCAACATTCGGCGTGAGTAACTAAAATGTTATTAAAATGATGTTGTTCTGATGTAACGGAAGGGTGTAATGTAACCGCCGATTAACCTGTCATGAATACTTCAGTAAATTTTAGAATAATGTGCGCTATATCATTAATGAATAAGCGATTTACTCTAAAATGCATACGTCTTATGCGCCTTTTTGATGCGTGATATCTCAATCTGACTGTTAATAGATTGTGTTTAAAATCACAATAAATTAAGGTGCCTAAATAGATGAATTCACGGCAAATTTAAATTAAATATAAAAAGGAGTATAGGATGAAAGTTGCAGTTCTCGGTGCCGCTGGTGGTATCGGCCAGGCCCTCGCTCTTCTACTCAAGACCCAGCTTCCTTCAGGTTCAGACCTCTCATTATATGATATCGCGCCAGTGACTCCCGGTGTTGCGGTTGATCTGAGCCATATCCCGACCGCTGTTAATATTAAAGGCTTCAGCGGCGAAGATGCTACCCCAGCCCTTAAAGGGGCCGATATTGTTCTGATTTCTGCGGGTGTTGCACGTAAACCAGGCATGGATCGTTCAGATCTGTTCAATGTTAATGCTGGCATCGTCCGTAATCTGGTTGAGCAAATCGCGCGTACTTGCCCGAAAGCATTAATCGGTATCATTACCAACCCAGTTAACACGACAGTAGCGATCGCCGCAGAGGTACTGAAAAAAGCCGGTGTTTACGACAAGAATAAATTATTTGGCATTACGACACTGGATACCATTCGCTCTAATACCTTTGTTGCTGAACTGAAAGGTAAGCAACCTCAAGATATCGAAGTGCCGGTTATCGGTGGCCACTCTGGTGTTACCATTTTGCCATTGTTGTCACAAATTCCAGGCATTAGCTTTACCGAGCAAGAAGTGGCTGACCTGACTAAACGTATCCAGAATGCGGGTACTGAAGTTGTTGAAGCAAAAGCCGGTGGCGGGTCAGCGACTCTATCGATGGGGCAGGCTGCGGCACGTTTTGGTCTTTCTCTGGTTCGTGCTCTGCAAGGCGAAAGCAATGTTGTTGAATGTTCTTACGTTGAAGGCGACGGTAAATATGCCCGTTTCTTTGCTCAGCCAATCCTGTTAGGTAAAGAGGGTGTTGCTGAACGTAAAGACATTGGCAAACTGAGTGCGTTTGAACAGCAAGCGCTAGAAAGCATGCTTGATGTATTGCACAAAGATATTGAGTTGGGCGAGCAGTTCGTCAATAACAAGTAGTAGCAGGGGCTTAAAGCTGCCCCTGAGATAATATTATCAACCGCCGAAGCTATGCATCGGCGGTTTTTTTATGCCCGAAGAATAGCCGGCCGTATCCTCACTTTTCGGTCAAGAAGAACCCCTGTTTTCGGATCAAAATAGCGTGTTGGCCAAATTTCGGAAGGATGAATCTCTAAACATTCGGCAATCAACCATTCCCCTTTTGGCCAAGGGCGAGTTAACGCATTGGCAAGAGTGGAGGAACTTAACCCTGCCTCACGAGAGAGGGCGGCTAAAGTTGTGCCTTTTTTACGTAGTGCGGCAATGATGTCTGCTGGGTGCCAATCAGATTTCCTTAAAATCATCTTTAATCCTTTTTTTTTCTAAGCAGCTGACGTGTTAGTGATATAAATAACAGTACATTGTTAATCGTACTGTGAACAGAAAGTGACCATTTAGAAAGATCATACCATTTATTTTCTAAAAGATTTTAAATGTTTTCTAAATATTCCTTTTTTGTGTCGCAACGCATATTAGGAAGCAACACCATGAAAAAAGAGTGGTTTGCCGCTAAGGAACTGGCAGGTCTTGAGGGATTACCCTCATCACCACAAGGCATTAACCTCATGGCGAAACGTGAGGGGTGGGAACAGCGCCGTCGTCGTGGCGTTCAAGGGAAGGCGGTGGAGTATCATGTTGAAAGTTTACCTTCCACCATACTGAATTCATTACATTTAAGAGAAGAGCCGGCACAGTATACGCCAGTACGGCAAGACCCATTAGCCCTATGGATAGAGGCTTACTATCGTTTTACGGAGGCTGAACGGGAGCAGGTTATTACCTTTATTTTTCGTGAAGGAGCTAAAAGCCTGATCGAGCAATTGAGAATCGATTAAGCCCGCCAGATGTGCACTTTGTGCCAGGAACTTGCTACAGCAGCTCATTGATAGAGAATGGATATGAAAAAACAATGGATTACCGCTGCTGAGCTTATTGGTATTGGCGGGTTGCCTAAAACGCCTGCAGGGGTTAATGGTCGAGCCAGAAAGGAAGGTTGGGAACGAAGACGTAAACTTGGGGTGCAGGGAAAGGCGGTAGAATACGCTATCGAGGGGCTACCATCTGATGTACTGAGTGTTTTACGCTTGAAAGAAACCCCCGCGGAATATGTTGTGCAGCGCAATGACCCATTGGCTATATGGATTGAAGCTTACAATCAACTCACTGATGCTGAGCGCTCGCGAGCTATTGCATTTTTGCTGCGGGAAGGGGTAGGAACACTGATGAAACGTTTGGATTAATAGCAAAAAAGATAAACCCGGGCGGCAAAGCGCGGGTTTCTTAATGGTTTCTCAAAAATCGCGTTGTACGGCAATGTGCGCTAAACCCTCAAGAGCCAGACGGTATTCACTTTCAGGGAGAATCTGTAACGCAGCAATAGCTTTGTCAGCCTCTTCCTCTGCACGCCGACGGGTATAGTCAAGTGAGCCACACTGCTGCATTGCAGCCAATACGGGTTCGAGTAAATGGCGGCCATTGCCTTGTTCAATTGCTTGCCGAATCATGGCTGCTTGTTCCACTGTGCCATTACGCATGGCATGCAGTAGGGGCAATGTAGGTTTACCTTCATTGAGGTCGTCACCGGTATTCTTACCCAAAGTGGTGCCATCAGAGCTGTAATCGAGCAGGTCATCAATGAGCTGGAATGCAGTACCCAGATAACGGCCATAATTCTGTAACGCCAACTCCTGCGTTTCAGTGGCATCCGCCAGCACGGCCGCAGACTGTGAGGCTGCCTCAAACAAGCGAGCCGTTTTGCTGTAAATAACCTGCATATAGTTTTCTTCAGTGATGTCTGGGTTATTACAGTTCATTAACTGTAAGACTTCACCTTCAGCAATAACGTTTGTGGCTTCTGACATCAAAGTAAGAACGCGCAGTGATTCGAGGCCGGTCATCATCTGGAATGAGCGCGTATAGATATAGTCGCCCACCAATACACTGGCGGCATTACCAAATGCCGCATTAGCCGTCGCTTTACCACGGCGCATATCAGATTCATCGACCACATCATCATGCAGCAAGGTCGCTGTGTGGATAAATTCAATCAATGCCGCGACAGTGATATGCTTACTGCCTTGGTAGTGCAACGCACGGGCCACCAAAACGGCGATCATAGGGCGAATTCGTTTCCCGCCACCACTGATAATGTAATGGCCCAATTGATTGATGAGAACAACATCAGAGTTCAACTGGTCGAGAATTGTTGTGTTTACTGCCGCCATATCCGGCGCGGTTAACTCGATAATCTTTTCTAGGTTCATTGTTATATTCAGCTGTTTTTCTCTTTAACTGCGATGAGATTACCGCCCACATTATTACATGACGTTCCCTGAGACTATGATTGTACTTGAAAAATCCATCAAATAAACATGATGTAAGAAACTGTGCTTTTTTTCTTCGCTTGGGCTGATTATATACTTGTCATTCACTACATTTTTGCGTAGAATTCGCGCCCTATTGTGAATATTTATAGTGCGCTCTGGACTACAAAAGTGGAGTGCACGGAAAGCGGAGTTTTATATGTACGCGGTTTTCCAAAGTGGTGGTAAACAACACCGAGTAAGCGAAGGTCAAACCATTCGCCTGGAAAAGCTGGACATCGCAACTGGTGAAACTGTTGAGTTTGACCAAGTTCTGATGATTGCTAACGGTGAAGAAATCAATATCGGCGCTCCTTTAGTCGATGGTGGCAAGATCAAGGCTGAAGTAATTGCTCACGGTCGTGGCGAGAAGATTAAGATTGTTAAATTCCGTCGTCGTAAGCATTACCGTAAGCAGCAAGGTCATCGTCAGTGGTTCACTGATGTTAAAATCACCGGTATCAGCGCTTAAGATTTAGGAGAGCGGATAAATGGCACATAAAAAGGCTGGTGGCTCGACTCGTAACGGTCGTGACTCCGAAAGTAAACGTCTTGGCGTAAAACGTTTTGGCGGCGAAGCAGTTCTGGCAGGCAGCATCATCGTTCGTCAACGTGGAACTAAGTTCCATGCAGGCACCAACGTAGGTTGCGGTAAAGACCATACTCTGTTTGCTTTGGCTGACGGTAAAGTCAAGTTCGAAGTTAAAGGCCCGAAAAACCGTAAATTTATCAGCATCGAAGCTGTATAAGTTTTTCGCGTCCTGTAAATAGATGTAAGCCCTGCAATTTCGTTGCGGGGCTTTTTACATTTCAGGGTTAACCCCCTTCGGTAAAAAATGGATACGAAGCAGCAGGCTGGTTTAGGTATTTTTTTGGCACTAACCACCGCCGTATTCTGGGGTGCCTTGCCGATCGCAATGAAGCAAGTGCTTGAGGTGATGGAGCCTTTTACCATTGTTTGGTATCGCTTCACGATGGCGGCTATCGGCTTGGGGATTATTCTGGCTTCGCGTCGTCAGCTACCCTCGCTTACACTTTTTCGCCAACGTCGCTGGCTGGTATTACTGATAGTTGCGACGTGTGGCCTGCTGGGGAATTTCATCTTCTTCAGTTCATCATTACAATATCTAAGTCCGACGGCATCCCAGGTTATCGGGCAATTATCACCAGTCGGTATGATGGTTGCCAGTGTGTTGATTTTAAAAGAGCGGATGCGCATTACCCAGGTTATTGGTGCGGGTATGCTGATTTGCGGCTTGTTGTTATTTTTTAATACCAGTCTGCATGAAATCTTTACCCGTTTGACTGATTATACGCTTGGCGTGGCATTGGGTGTCTGTGCAGCGGTTGTTTGGGTCAGCTATGGTGTCGCCCAGAAGGTGCTATTAAGGCGTATGGCATCGCAACAAATCCTATTATTGTTGTACACTTTATGTGCAATTGCATTATTCCCAATGGCGAAACCAGCCGTTATTTTTCAGTTAAATGGGTGGCAGTTTGCCTGTTTACTATTTTGTGGGGTTAATACCCTGGTGGGTTACGGTGCTTTGGCTGAGGCCATGGCGCGCTGGCAGGCAGCTCAGGTAAGCGCACTTGTCACATTGACGCCGTTGTTTACCTTGTTTTTTTCAATTCTATTGGCGCTGGCCTGGCCAGAAATGTTTGCTGCTCCGTCCCTCAATCTTGTGGGATACGCAGGCGCATTCGTGGTAGTGGCCGGCGCAATGTTTTCCGCAATTGGACATCGTTGGTGGCCACGTCGGACAGAAATAAACCTGGTTGCTCCGCAAAAGCAGCGGCCCGGTGAATGATTTACGGAGAAAGTAAATGAAGTTTGTTGATGAAGCTACGATTTTGGTTGTAGCCGGTGACGGTGGTAACGGTTGTGTCAGCTTCCGCCGCGAAAAATATATCCCTAATGGTGGTCCTGACGGTGGTGATGGTGGTGATGGCGGCGATATTTACCTGCTGGCCGATGAAAACCTTAACACGCTGATTGATTACCGTTTTGTGAAGTCTTTCCGTGCTGAACGTGGGCAGAATGGCCAGAGCCGTGACTGTACCGGCAAACGTGGTAAAGATATCACCATTAAAGTCCCGGTTGGTACCCGCGTACTGGATCAGGGTACGGGTGAGATTGTGGGTGATATGACCCGCCATGGTCAGGTTCTGATGGTCGCGAAAGGGGGGTTCCATGGGTTAGGGAACACTCGATTCAAATCATCGGTAAACCGTGCGCCACGCCAGAAAACCATGGGTACTGAAGGCGAAACACGTGAATTGATGCTTGAGTTGTTGCTGCTGGCTGATGTGGGGATGTTAGGTTTGCCAAACGCGGGTAAATCCACCTTTATTCGTGCGGTTTCTGCGGCTAAACCAAAAGTAGCTGATTATCCATTTACGACATTGATCCCAAGTCTGGGTGTGGTACGAATGGATCATGAGCAGAGCTTTGTGGTTGCCGATATCCCCGGTTTGATCGAAGGCGCATCAGACGGTGCTGGTCTGGGTATTCGCTTCCTGAAGCATCTGGAACGTTGTCGTGTACTGTTGCACTTGGTTGATCTGGCTCCGATCGATGAATCAGATCCGATTGAGAATGCCAAAGTCATCGTTAATGAGTTACAGCAATACAGCGAAAATCTTGCAGAGAAGCCACGCTGGCTTGTTTTCAATAAGATTGACCTGATAGGTACAGAAGAAGCTGAGGTCCGCGCTAAGGCCATTGTAGAAGCGCTGGGATGGGAAGATAAGTACTACATGATTTCCGCAGCAAATCGCGACAATGTAAACGCGCTGTGCTGGGATGTCATGAAATTCCTTAACACCCAACCTAAAGCTATGGCCATTGCAGAAAGTGCGCCAGAAAAAGTTGAATTCATGTGGGATGATTATCACCGTGAACAACTGGCTGAAGTGGAAGCGGCAGCGGTAGAAGAAGATGATGACGATTGGGATGAGGAAGATGATGACGGCGTAGAGTTTATCTACGAACGTTAAATTTCCGGTTGTTGTGAGTCATAACGTTGTTATGAGTATAAATGAGGGCTGCCACTTCACCTGTGGCGGCCCTTTTATTTGAACACCTAATGGGCGACACTAGCTAAATGAAGGTAATGCCGTGCCATGGGTGACGGCAGGTATCCAGCATTGCGCCTGCAGTCCTGAACGGTCTGGGCGGTTCTCCAGTGTTAACCTGCCTTGGTGCAGTTGAACAATACGGATCACGATATTTAGCCCTAACCCACTGCCGCCATAGCGTTGATCCATACGACGAAACGCTTGAGTCAGTTCACCCGCCTGTTCTGGTTTTATTCCCGGCCCTTCATCCATCACTTGCAGAATGGCACCCAAGTTTTCAGTAACGAGTTTGACTGAAATCTGGCTACCAACCGGGCTATAACGATGGGCATTTTCAACCAGATTTCGCAACATCAGGCGCAGTAGCGTGGCGTCACCTTCTGTCTTGGCATAAGGCGGAAATTCCCACTGGATAGTTTGTTGCCGAAGATCACACATTTCCTGTAATTCATCTTGCAGTGGCTGCACCACATTTTCAGTCCAATCAAGAGATTGATATAGGCCACTAGCAAAATTTTGGCCTGCTCTGGAGAGTGTCAGTAACTGTTCAATAGTATGCATCAATAAGTCGATGCGACTAATCAATGAGTTACTTTCAGTGATCCCTTGTTGTTCCATCAACTCAAGGTGCAGACGAATCCCGGCCAGAGGTGTGCGTAACTCATGTGCGGCATCGGCAGTGAACAGGCGTTCTTGCGCAATAGTATTAGAGAGCCGGAATAACAACTGGTTAAGTGTCGATGTTACAGAGACGATTTCTTGCATATCGCTCTTAACAATCACTGGGGTGAGATTATCGGCTGAACGTTCAGCCAGCTTTTTTTGCAATTGATCCAGTGGACGAATAATCCAACTGATCGCCCAGAAAGAGAGCAAAAGGGTGATGGCCATCATGATGAGCGACGGCGCAAGCAGTGATGCAATGGCTTCCGCTATTTCCGTATCAACCCGCTCATTACGCGCTTGTGCGCTAAGGGTTTCATCAACCAGGAAGCTGATTTGCTCCTGACTTTCATGCCATAACCAAAAGGCACTGATCAACTGGGTAACCAATAATATTAACGCCAGCATTAAAATCAGACGGCGTCGCATACTGATCATGATTGTGCCTCCAGACGATAGCCAATACCCCTTACGGTACGAATACGATCTTTGCCTAATTTGCGGCGAAGATTATGGATATGCACTTCTAGCGTATTGGAGCCGAGATCATCATTCCAGGTATACAGATCCTGCTGTAATAACTCACGGTTAACGGTTTGACCGGCCCGCATAATTAAGCGCGAGAGGATCGCAAACTCCTTGGGCGTGACTTCCAGCGGCTGATCCTGCAAACAGACTTGCTGTGTTGATAAGTTAAGGCTCAGGTCATCTTGTTGCACCAAATTGTCACTTTGCCCCTGATAACGACGAATCAATGCGCGAACGCGTGCCAGTAACTCGGCTAACGCGAAAGGTTTGATAAGGTAATCGTCAGCACCGGCATCCAGCCCGTCAACCCGATCTTCCAGTGCATCACGGGCGGTGAGGATAAGTACCGGTAAGGTGACATGCTGGCGCCGCCATTGACGCAACAACACGGCACCATCTTGATCCGGCAGGCCGAGATCGAGGATTACCATGCTGTACTGACTGGTGTGTAATAAACTGTGCGCTTCGGCTGCGGTACCGGCACAGTCACAGGCATAGCCCTGATTGGTCAGGGCCATAGCTATCCCGCGTTGCAGCAGTTCATCATCTTCAACAATCAGTAGTTTCATAATTTTTAATTATTCTGATAGATGTCTTTATACAGGCGGCTTTCGAAGCGAACCAAAGGTGCCCGACGATTTTTTTGATCTTCAGGTGGTACGGCGTAACCCGACAAGAATTGGACAAATGCCATGCGTTGCCCACTGGCGGTAGTAATAAATCCGGCCAGATTGTATACGCCTTGTAGTGCACCGGTTTTGGCCGAAACTTTGCCATCAACACCCGCTTCATGCAGGCCACCACGATAACGTAATGTACCGTCATAGCCCGATAATGGCAGCATTGAGATAAAATTAAGTTCTTGATCATGTTGAGCTATATATTGCAAAGCTTGCATCATGGTTGCCGGTGAAATGAGATTATGACGTGACAAACCCGATCCATCCACGACAATACTGTTCCCCAGATCCACACCGGCCTTCTGGCGCAGAACCTGACGCACCGCATCGGCACCGGCGCGCCATGTGCCCGGTACACCAAATCGCTGATGACCAATGGTCCTGAATACGGTATCGGCAATCATGTTGTCAGACTTTTTCAACATGATTTTCAGTAAGTCATGTAACGGTGCTGACTGCGCTTGCGCTAGCACGGTGCCAGCGGCATTGGGGGTCGTCTGCCGGCGTAGGCTGCCGTTAATCTGAATATCCGCTTTTTTCAGTTCATCTTTCAAGATGGCACCGGCATAGCTGGCACCATTTTGTACTGCAAAGGCCAGAGGCAGCGGTTCACTGCGTTGTGTCAGGCATCCGGTAAGCGTGAATCGGTTTAATTCGCCTGGAACGACATCTAACTCGCAATATTGCGCATCTGGTGAACCTTTAGCTAAAGTACGTACTTCACTGAACATTTGCACCGGATAATAGGATGCAACTCGGATAAATGCCATGTCACCCGGATTAGGTGCGCTGTATAGTGAGACTGAAAAACAGTTACGATCGACAATGGCCGCCGCAGGTGGGGCACTAAAACATTGTGTCATATCGTTCCACGGCCAACCGGGTGCTTTGTCGTGGCTGGCAAAAACCGACGTATCAATGATCAAATCACCTGCAACTTGTTTTACACCGGCTTTTCTTAGCGTAGCCACCATATTACGCAACTGCTGGCGTGTTAAAGTGGGGTCACCATCAAAACGTGCAACTAAATTGCCGCGCAACACACCTTCGGTGATCGGACCGTGACTTTCTAGTGTGGTATTGAAGCGAAAATCAGGTCCAAGCTGTAGCAAAGCGGCCAATGCGGTCAGGACTTTTTGCGTACTGGCGGGTAAGGCCATCTGCTGAGCGTGATAGTCTATTGCTGGGGTCGTAGCCCCGATTTTTTGTACTACTAACGCAAGATTTGCCCCATCAGGCAGATACTGTGTGTAATTTTCGACCTGAGCCGCATTGGCGTTAGATATGCTGATATTGATCGCAATAGCACAGGCCAATCCACTGACAATTCGTGAAAAATGCATAATTTCGGTATAACTGCTGAATAACGTGTTGCCATACTACGGTGCAACGAGGGCGAAAGTAAACGATGACCCTAAAGGAACTCTACGTTAAAATGCATATCAAAATGCAGAATTGATCCTGACTTGGGGTTTTGGCTCCGGGGTGATTTTTTTTGTTTATCGCCTGGAGGCGGGTAGGCTATCAAACTAGCCGCATTTTCATTCGAAAACGTTAGGATGACGGTTTTTTGAACAGGATAGATTTAGAGGTATTTAAAAGATGAAACAGATTCCGATGACGGTAAATGGCGCAGAGAAACTGCGTGAAGAGCTGGATTTTTTAAAAGGCGTTCGTCGCCCTAAAATTATTGCTGATATCGCCACTGCCCGCGAACACGGTGACTTGAAAGAAAATGCGGAATATCATGCAGCCCGCGAGCAACAAGGGTTCTGTGAAGGCCGGATTCAAGAAATAGAAGCAAAACTCTCTAATGCGCAGGTGATTGATATCACCAGAATGCCTAATAATGGCCGCGTTATTTTTGGTGCCACGGTTCGTGTATTAAATGTGGATAGCGAAGAAGAGCAGCAATACCGGATTGTGGGTGATGATGAAGCGGATTTTAAACAAAATCTTATTTCGGTTAACTCACCTATCGCTCGTGGCCTGATTGGTAAGGAAGTCGATGACGTCGTTGTTATTCGAACTCCAGGCGGCGAAGTAGAATATGAAATTCTTAGCGTGGATTATGTGTAATACTTGTCCATCTGAGCAGCTATTACGCGTTATTTCTCAAAAATGAAGTTGTAAAGAAAAGTAAAAGGCCGCTTGCGGCCTTTTATCAGAACAAAGTGCATGGCACCTTTTCTCTAAAACAAGCGTCATTAACGCGGTAAAATAATTTTCCGCTCTTTCGCTGGGCGATAGAGCACTAAAATATTACCGATGATTTGGACGTTAACGGCACCGGTCTCACGCACGATGGCATCAGCAATTAGGGCTTTGGTTTCACGCTCTTCAGCAGTGATCTTCACCTTAATAAGTTCATGATGTTCCAGCGTTTGTTCGATTTCAGCCAGCACCCCTTCGGTTAACCCGTTATTGCCCAGCATGACTACTGGCTTTAATGGATGGGCCAGGCTTTTCAGGTGCTGTTTTTGTTTGTTATTCAGATTCATCGTCTTTTTTGCTTAAGTTGGGATTGAAAACGGTTCATTCTACCGCCATCTCATGTGTATCACCAAATCGGTCTACGTCGATGGGGAGTTTACGCGAGCTAAGCAACAGATGCGCGGGCTCTTAATTAAGATAGTTGGAAAAAGAGATGTCTAATAAAAAGCGTTCGGCTAGCTCTAGTCGCTGGTTACAAGAACACTTTAGCGATAAATATGTAATTCAGGCACAGAAAAAGGGGCTACGCTCCCGCGCCTGGTTTAAACTTGATGAAATACAACAGAACGATAAACTTTTTAAACCCGGTATGACAGTAGTCGATTTAGGCGCTGCACCCGGCGGTTGGTCCCAATATGCAGTAACCCAAATAGGCGGTAAAGGGCGGGTCATCGCATGTGATCTTCTACCAATGGATCCTATCGTTGGTGTCGATTTCCTTCAGGGCGATTTTCGTGATGAACTCGTCCTGAAAGCTTTACTTGAGCGTGTTGGGGATAAAAAAGTTCAGGTGGTCATGTGTGATATGGCCCCGAATATGAGTGGTACTCCGGCAGTCGATATACCTAAATCAATGTATCTGGTTGAATTAGCTTTAGATATGTGTCGTGATGTACTTGCGCCAGGCGGAAGTTTCCTGGTGAAGGTGTTTCAGGGAGATGGCTTTGATGAATACCTACGGGAAATTCGCTCCCTGTTTACGAAAGTTAAGATTCGTAAGCCAGACGCTTCTCGTGCGCGATCGCGTGAAGTGTACATTGTAGCGACAGGGCGGAAACTGTAGTACCCTAACGCTGTTTGTTAACACAGTTGTAATATGAGGTTAATCCCTTGAGTGACATGGCGAAAAACCTAATTCTCTGGTTAGTTATTGCAGTCGTACTGATGTCTGTATTCCAGAGCTTTGGACCCAGCGAATCGAATGGCCGTAAAGTGGATTACTCTACTTTCATGTCCGACGTAACCCAAGAACAGGTTCGTGAAGCGCGTATTAATGGGCGTGAAATTAACGTCAGTAAGAAAGATAACAGCAAATATACGACTTTCATTCCGGTCAACGATCCAAAGCTGTTAGATACCTTATTGACTAAAAATGTGAAAGTTGTTGGTGAGCCACCGGAAGAGCCGAGCTTGCTGGCCTCTATCTTTATTTCCTGGTTCCCAATGTTGTTGTTGATTGGGGTCTGGATCTTCTTTATGCGTCAAATGCAAGGTGGCGGCGGCAAAGGGGCGATGTCCTTTGGCAAGAGCAAAGCCCGCATGCTGACAGAAGATCAAATAAAAACCTCTTTTGCTGATGTGGCCGGTTGCGACGAAGCAAAAGAAGAAGTCAGTGAATTGGTTGACTATCTGCGTGAGCCAAGCCGCTTCCAGAAACTGGGCGGTAAGATTCCGAAAGGCGTATTGATGGTTGGTCCTCCAGGGACAGGTAAAACCTTGCTGGCGAAAGCCATTGCAGGTGAAGCTAAAGTGCCATTCTTCACTATTTCTGGTTCTGACTTCGTAGAAATGTTCGTTGGTGTGGGTGCATCCCGTGTCCGTGACATGTTTGAGCAGGCTAAAAAAGCCGCACCTTGTATCATCTTTATCGATGAAATCGATGCGGTAGGCCGTCAACGTGGCGCTGGTTTGGGTGGTGGTCATGATGAACGTGAACAGACACTGAACCAAATGCTGGTTGAAATGGATGGCTTTGAAGGCAATGAAGGCATCATCGTCATCGCAGCAACTAACCGTCCAGACGTTCTTGACCCGGCGTTACTGCGTCCAGGTCGTTTTGACCGTCAGGTTGTGGTTGGCTTACCTGATGTCCGTGGTCGTGAACAGATTCTGAAAGTTCATATGCGCCGCGTGCCATTAGATACCGATATCGATGCTTCAGTTATCGCACGTGGTACACCAGGCTTCTCTGGTGCTGACCTGGCTAACCTGGTCAACGAAGCCGCGTTGTTTGCTGCTCGTGGTAACAAGCGTGTTGTTTCGATGGCTGAGTTTGAGAAAGCGAAAGATAAAATTATGATGGGTGCGGAACGTCGCTCCATGGTAATGACAGAAGCACAAAAAGAATCAACGGCTTATCATGAAGCAGGCCATGCGATCATCGGTCGTCTGGTACCTGAACATGACCCAGTACATAAAGTGACCATTATTCCACGTGGTCGTGCGTTGGGTGTAACATTCTTCCTGCCGGAAGGTGATGCTATCAGCGCTAGCCGTCAGAAACTGGAAAGCCAGATCTCTACCTTATACGGTGGTCGTCTTGCTGAAGAGATAATTTACGGGCCGGAAAAAGTCTCTACCGGTGCATCGAATGATATCAAAGTTGCCACGTCTATCGCGCGTAACATGGTGACGCAGTGGGGCTTCTCCGAAAAACTGGGGCCGTTGCTGTATGCTGAAGAAGAAGGCGAGGTATTCCTTGGCCGTTCTGTGGCAAAAGCCAAGCATATGTCTGATGAAACCGCGCGTATTATCGATCAGGAAGTTAAATTACTTGTCGAGCGTAACTATCAGCGTGCACGTACTTTGCTGATGGAAAATATGGATGTTCTGCATACCATGAAAGATGCTTTGATGAAGTATGAAACGATTGATGCACCGCAGATTGATGATTTGATGAATCGCAAAGAAGTTCGCCCGCCAGCGGGTTGGGATGATGCGACCAAGAATAAATCATCTGACAATGACAGCACACCAAAGGCACCAACGCCGGTTGATGAGCCAAATGTACCAACGCCAGGCAATTCAAATACCATGTCAGAACAGTTGGGCGATAAGTAAGTCAACTGTTGGCATCTAAAAGCGTTGTGATTAATATAAACCTCGGGCTTGCCCGGGGTTTTTCTTTTTCTGTCATATCCTGCTTACTTGGCGTTGCTGCGGTTCCCACTTGAATCACTGAACTTTGGTCTGTTCATCGGGGCTTGTTCGGTTTGCCTTGCTGCAACGCAATGACTTTGGGTATAAAATTAAAGTGAATTGCCACTTTTGAGGCGTAATTACATGCAGTTAACTGCCAGAGATCGTGTTCTGGATCTCTCTCTCCCACAAGTTATGGGTATCTTGAATGTCACCCCGGATTCGTTTTCGGATGGTGGACATCACAATAATATTGATAAAGCATTACAGCATGCCCAATTGATGTTATCAGCAGGTGCTACGCTGATTGATATTGGTGGCGAGTCCACCCGTCCTGGTGCTGCACAAGTGAGTGAGCAGGAGGAGCTTGATCGGGTAGTGCCAGTTGTCGAGGCATTAGCCAAGCGCTTTGATATTTGGTTATCTGTAGATACCTCTAAAGCGGCGGTTATCACTGAATCTGCTCAAGCTGGCGCCCATCTGATTAATGATATCCGCTCATTACAAGAGCCAGGTGCGCTTGACGCTGCGGCAAAAACCGGTCTGCCGGTGTGCCTGATGCATATGCAGGGGCAACCGCAAAGTATGCAGCAGTCACCGCATTACGATGATTTACTGGCTGATGTAAACCAGTTCTTTGAATACCATATCGCTCGCTGTGTTGCGGCCGGTATCGCAAAAAGTAAATTGTTACTCGACCCAGGCTTCGGTTTCGGTAAAGATTTGGCGCATAATTATCAGTTATTGGCGCGACTGGCTGAACTGCACCATTTTGGGTTGCCATTGTTAGTGGGAATGTCGCGAAAATCGATGGTGGGTCAGTTATTACATGTTCCGCCACAACAGCGGGTCATCGGGAGTGTCGCTTGTGCTGTCATTGCCGCTATGCAAGGCGCACAGATTGTCCGAGTGCATGATGTCAAAGAAACTGTCGAGGCGATGCGTATCGTCGAGGCAACACTTTCAGCGAAGGGATAAACAAAAATTATGAGTAACCGTAAATACTTTGGTACAGATGGCATTCGCGGCAAAGTGGGTGAGAGTCCGATTACGCCTGATTTTGTATTAAAGCTCGGCTGGGCTGCCGGTAAAGTTCTGGCTCGACATGGTTCTCGTAAAATTATCATCGGTAAAGATACGCGTATTTCCGGCTACATGCTGGAATCGGCGCTGGAAGCCGGCTTGGCTGCCGCTGGGCTATCGGCATCATTTACCGGCCCGATGCCGACCCCTGCTGTTGCTTATCTGACCCGAACTTTCCGCGCTGAAGCCGGTATTGTTATTTCAGCGTCCCATAACCCTTTCGAAGATAATGGCATTAAATTCTTCTCAATTGATGGCACCAAACTGCCTGATGATGTGGAGGAGGCCATAGAAGCAGAAATGGAAAAACCATTAACCTGCGTTGAATCTGCCGAATTGGGTAAAGCTAACCGTATCGTGGATGCGGCCGGGCGCTACATTGAGTTCTGTAAAGGCACATTCCCGAGCGAACTTAGCCTGAAAGAGTTAAAAATTGTGGTCGATTGCGCCAATGGTGCCACCTATCACATCGCCCCAAGTGTATTACGTGAACTCGGGGCAAATGTTATCACCATCGGCTGTGAACCTGATGGCATGAATATCAATGAAGAATGTGGTGCCACGGATGTTCGCTTGCTGCAAGCGCGTGTGCTGGCTGAAGAGGCACATGTTGGCCTGGCATTTGACGGTGATGGTGACCGCTTGATGATGGTTGATCATCTAGGCAACAAGGTTGATGGCGACCAGATTTTGTATATCATCGCGCGCGAAGGCTTGCGTCAGGGCCAACTGAAAGGCGGTGCGGTTGGTACGCTAATGAGTAATATGGGCCTAGAGCTTGCACTGAAACAGCTCGGCATTCCTTTTGTTCGTGCCAAAGTGGGCGACCGCTACGTGCTGGAAGCCATGCAAGAGAAAGGCTGGCGTATTGGTGCTGAAAACTCAGGCCACGTGATTTTGTTGGATAAAACTACCACCGGTGACGGCATTGTTGCTGGTCTGCAAGTGCTGACGGCGATGGTGCGTAACCATATGAGCCTACATGACCTGTGCAGTGGCATGAAATTGATGCCACAAATTTTGGTCAATGTGCGTTTCTCCGGCGATCATGACCCACTGGAATCAGAGAAAGTTAAAGAAGTTAACCACCAGGTTGAAAAAGAATTGGGCGAGCGTGGCCGCGTTCTGTTGCGTAAATCAGGTACCGAACCATTAATCCGCGTGATGGTTGAAGGTGATGCTGAAGAATCATTGATTGCTGAAATGGCAAACCGGATCGCAGATGCGGTGAAAGCTGCAGGTTAATGGTGTTTTTATGGGGGAGGGTGTGACTCTTTCCCCCATAAATTGCGCTGAAGTTGAATAACTTGACGTTTTTTTCTGCAAATGAACTCGTGTTGTGAAATTGCCCTTGCGTGTACTATGCGCTTTGGTTAGTATTCACACCCGCTTAAGTGGGTGAATAAGTCCCCGCTGATGGGTGAAAAGCATTTGGCATGCGGTGAATCCGCAAGGATACAGGTACAACTATGTACGAAGCTCTTCTGGTATTTTTCTTGCTGATTTCGATTGGGCTAGTTGCTCTGATCATGTTGCAGCAAGGTAAAGGCGCGGATATGGGAGCCTCATTCGGAGCAGGTGCGTCTGCAACTCTGTTCGGTTCGAATGGTTCCGGTAACTTTATGACTCGCATGACGGCTTTATTGGCGACGCTGTTCTTCGTCATTAGCTTGATTCTGGGCAATATGAGCACCAACCAGGGCCATACAGGCAGCGAGTGGGAAAACTTGGGTACGCCTGCAAAAACTGAGCAGACTACAGCTCCAGTAGCACCAGCTAAGCCAAGTAGCGATATCCCGCAGTAATGTTTTGCCAGCAGTAAGTAGTAACGATAGAAAAAAGTTTTAAAATGGTTGTGACGACTTAAATAGTAAAAACAACCAGTTGAATCAGTGCCGGGGTGGTGGAATTGGTAGACACGCTACCTTGAGGTGGTAGTGCCCGATTGGGCTTACGGGTTCAAGTCCCGTCCTCGGTACCAAATCAGTCAGATAACTTGCTTTTTTGTCGTTATCAACGTAATATTTGCCACGTTTTCGGACGCGGGGTGGAGCAGCCTGGTAGCTCGTCGGGCTCATAACCCGAAGGTCGTCGGTTCAAATCCGGCCCCCGCAACCACTTTCCTAAAGTGTTTTTTTTCAAATGTTGTATTCGGTAGACCTCAGATACTTTCGATTTCAATTTGAAAAAAATACTTGTCAGAAAGTTGTACCGAAGCCGCTTTGCGGCAAACAGGGTCCAGTTGCATAAAGCCCCGAATTTCGGGGTTTTTTGTTATTTGACAGCAGAATCACTGGGCTATTAGGCCCTTTTTTTATGTCTTGGGGGTGGGCTTGTCCACATTAGAACAAAAGTTAACAGAGATAATTTCAGCACCGGTTGAGGCCTTAGGCTATGAATTAGTCGGCATCGAGTTCATCCGGGGGCGCCAATCGACGCTACGAATCTATATTGATAGTGACGACGGAATCACTGTTGATGCTTGTGCTGATGTCAGCCACCAGGTCAGCGCTGTATTGGACGTAGAAGATCCAATTACGGTCGCTTACAACTTAGAAGTTTCCTCTCCGGGCCTTGATCGCCCTATGTTCACCGCTGAACACTATACTCGTTACCTCGGTGAAGAAGTCACTTTGGTTTTGCGTATGGCAATGCAGAACCGCCGTAAATGGCAGGGCATTATTAAAGCCGTTGATGGTGAAATGATCACGGTTACTGTGGATGGAAAAGATGAAGTGTTCGCGCTGAGCAACATCCAGAAAGCGAACCTGGTACCCCACTTTTAAAGTTTGGATGAGGCAACTAGGATGAACAAAGAGATTCTGGCTGTTGTAGAAGCAGTTTCCAATGAGAAATCCCTTCCGCGCGAGAAGATTTTTGAGGCGTTGGAAAC
The DNA here is from genome assembly GCF_048593855.1 of Yersinia sp. 2542 StPb PI. NCBI lineage: Bacteria > Pseudomonadati > Pseudomonadota > Gammaproteobacteria > Enterobacterales > Yersiniaceae > Yersinia > Yersinia sp. 2542 StPb PI. The sequence continues at coordinate 20,488 of NZ_JAZGQA010000002.1, read as the reverse complement.
TGCTCTAGCGACAGCGACCAAGAAAAAATACGAACAAGAAATTGAAGTTCGCGTCAGCATCGACCGTAAAACCGGTGATTTCGACACTTTCCGCCGTTGGGTCGCAGTTGACGAAGTTACCATGCCAACGCGTGAAATCACGTTGGATGCGGCTCAATATGAAGATCCAACCCTCCAGTTGGGTGATTATGTCGAAGACCAGATTGAATCTGTTACTTTTGACCGTATCACAACCCAAACAGCTAAACAGGTCATCGTACAGAAAGTACGTGAAGCCGAACGTGCTATGGTGGTTGATCAGTTCCGTCAGTATCTGGGCGAAATTGTTACCGGTGTGGTGAAAAAAGTTAACCGTGACAGTATTGCACTGGATCTGGGTAACAATGCTGAAGCCGTTATTGGCCGTGAAGACATGCTACCGCGTGAAAACTTCCGTCCAGGCGACCGTATCCGTGGTGTTCTGTATGACGTGCGTCCAGAAGCTCGCGGTGCTCAGTTATTTGTCAGCCGTTCACGTCCTGAAATGCTGATCGAACTGTTCCGTATTGAAGTGCCAGAAATTGGCGAAGAATTGATCGAAATTAAAGCTGCCGCCCGTGATCCTGGTTCGCGTGCTAAAATTGCGGTCAAAACCAACGACAAACGTATCGATCCAGTCGGTGCTTGTGTCGGTATGCGTGGTGCCCGAGTTCAGGCTGTTTCCAGCGAGCTTGGCGGCGAGCGCATTGATATTGTATTGTGGGATGATAATCCAGCCCAGTTTGTTATTAATGCCATGGCGCCAGCTGATGTTGCGTCTATTGTGGTTGATGAAGACAGACACACGATGGATGTTGCCGTTGAAGCCAGCAACTTGGCCCAGGCAATTGGCCGTAACGGCCAGAACGTACGTTTAGCAGCACAACTGAGTGGCTGGGAACTGAACGTAATGACGGCGGACGATCTTCAGGCGAAGCATCAGGCCGAAGCTCATGCCGCTATTGATACCTTCACCAAATATCTTGATATCGATGAGGACTTTGCCACCATATTGGTAGAGGAAGGTTTCTCTTCTCTGGAAGAATTGGCTTACGTGCCAATGAAAGAACTTCTGGAAATCGATGGTCTTGACGAAGATACGGTTGAAGCGCTGCGTGATCGCGCCAAAGCTGCATTGACCACGCTGGCCCTGGCACAAGAAGAAAGTCTTGGCGACCAAAAACCCGCTGATGATCTGCTGAACCTGGCGGGTCTGGAACGTAGCATGGCATTCAAATTGGCTGCGCGCGGTGTGTGTACGCTGGAAGATCTTGCCGAGCAGGGTATCGACGATCTGGCAGATATTGAAGGGCTTAGCGATGAGCAAGCCGGCGAGCTGATTATGGCTGCACGTAATATCTGTTGGTTTGGCGATAACGCGTAATAAACTGTAGCAGGAAGGAACAGCATGACAGATGTAACCGTAAAATCGCTGGCAGCTGAGATTCAGACCCCAGTTGATCGCCTGGTACAGCAATTTGCTGATGCAGGGATCAAGAAGTCTGAAGTAGACTCAGTTACCCAGCAAGAAAAAGAAACATTGCTGGCGCACTTAAACCGTGAACACGGCAGTGCGCCTAATAAACTCACGTTGCAACGCAAAACGCGTAGCACCTTGAATATTCCGAGCACCGGCGGAAAAAGTAAATCGGTGCAAATCGAGGTCCGCAAGAAACGCACTTATGTAAATACGCCGGAAGCTGAACAAGCGAAAGCGGAAGAGCAGGCACAGCGTGAAGCGGAAGAGCAGGCACAACGTGAAGCGGAAGCAGCAGCGCAGAAAATCGCTGAAGAAAAAGCTAAACGTGCGGCCGAAGAACAAGCCAAACGTGAGGCCGCTGAAAAAGCTAAACGCCAAGCAGCGGAAAAAGAAAAAGTGACGAATCAACAAACCGACGAAAAAATCAAGCCAGCTCAGACCGATAAAGCACGCCGTGAAGCTGAAGCTGCCGAGCTGAAACGCTCAGTAGAAGAAGAAACACGCCGTAAGGTCGAGGAAGATGCTAAACGCGTTGCTGAGGAAGCCCGTAAAATGGCAGCCGAAAACGAAGGTAAATGGCCAGAACCTGTGGCTGAGCAGACTGAGTCTGCTGACTACCATGTAACCACCTCACAACATGCGCGCGCCGCGGAAGACGAAAACGACGCCAAAGTTGAAGGTGATCGCCGTAGCCGCACTCGTGGTGGTAAAGCAACTAAGCAGAAAAAAGGCAATAAACTCTCCGAGTCTAAAGCTGATCGTGAAGAAGCACGTGCTGTTGGCCGTAAAGGCAAACGTAAACCAAGCACACTGCAACAGAGCTTCAACAAGCCTGTTGTTGCGGTTAACCGCGATGTTGTGATTGGTGAGACTGTAACAGTTGCTGAACTGGCAAACAAAATGGCTGTTAAAGGCTCTCAGGTCATCAAAGCAATGATGAAACTGGGTGCTATGGCAACCATTAACCAGGTTATCGATCAAGAAACAGCACAGATGGTTGCTGAAGAGATGGGCCACAAAGTGATTCTGCGTCGTGAAAACGAACTGGAAGAAGCTTTGATGAGCGACCGTGATACTGGCGCTGAAGCCGCAGCCGAGCATCGCGCTCCGGTTGTGACCATCATGGGCCACGTTGACCACGGTAAAACCTCTCTGCTGGATTACATCCGCTCCACGAAAGTGGCGTCAGGTGAGGCCGGTGGTATTACACAGCACATCGGTGCTTATCACGTTGAAACTGAAAACGGCATGATCACCTTCCTGGATACCCCAGGACACGCCGCGTTTACTTCAATGCGTGCCCGTGGTGCTCAGGCGACTGATATCGTGGTGTTGGTTGTTGCAGCCGACGATGGCGTGATGCCACAGACTATCGAAGCTATTCAGCATGCCAAAGCGGCGAAAGTGCCGGTTGTGGTTGCAGTGAACAAAATCGATAAGCCAGAAGCTGATCCAGACCGTGTTAAAACCGAGCTGTCTCAGTACGGTGTCCAGCCAGAAGAGTGGGGCGGTGACTCTCAGTTCATCAACGTATCTGCGAAAGCTGGTATCGGTATTGATGAATTGTTGAACGCAATTCTGCTGCAAGCTGAAGTTCTGGAACTGAAAGCAGTTCGTACTGGCATGGCAAACGGTGTGGTTATCGAATCCTTCTTGGATAAAGGCCGTGGCCCTGTTGCTACCGTGCTGGTTCAGAAAGGTACCTTGAACAAAGGTGATATCGTACTGTGTGGCTTTGAGTATGGCCGTGTACGTGCGATGCGTGACGAGTTGGGCCGGGATATCACGTCTGCTGGTCCGTCTATTCCGGTGGAAATCCTGGGTCTGTCCAGTGTTCCTGCTGCCGGTGATGAAGTCACCGTGGTTCGTGACGAGAAGAAAGCTCGTGAAGTTGCACTGTACCGTCAGGGCAAATTCCGCGAAGTTAAACTGGCTCGTCAGCAGAAATCTAAGCTGGAAAACATGTTTGCTAACATGACCGAAGGCGAAGTTTCTGAACTGAACATCGTAATCAAGTCTGACGTACAGGGTTCTTGTGAAGCTATCTGTGATTCACTGGAAAATCTGTCTACCGATGAAGTGAAAGTGCGCATTGTTGGCTCAGGCGTTGGTGGTATCACCGAAACTGACGCAACACTGGCCGCAGCTTCTGGCGCAATCATCCTTGGCTTTAACGTTCGTGCTGATGCTTCAGCCCGTCGTGTGGTTGAAACTGAAGGTCTGGATCTGCGTTACTACTCAGTAATTTATAGCCTGATCGACGAAGTCAAACAGGCGATGAGTGGTATGTTGGCACCTGAGTACAAACAACAAATCATTGGTCTGGCTGAAGTTCGTGATGTGTTTAAATCACCGAAATTTGGCGCCATTGCAGGTTGTATGGTTACTGAGGGTGTGATTAAGCGTAACAATCCAATCCGTGTTCTGCGTGACAACGTGGTTATCTATGAAGGCGAGCTGGAATCTCTGCGCCGCTTCAAAGATGACGTTAACGAAGTTCGTAATGGTATGGAGTGTGGTATCGGCGTTAAGAACTATAACGACGTCCGTACTGGTGATGTGATCGAAGTCTTCGAAATTATCGAAATCAAACGTACTATCGATTAATCGCCTCAGATCTGCTTATATCCATTTGGGGGGCCTTGGCCCCCCAATTTGTCTGGAGAATCCAAATGGCAAAAGAATTCAGCCGTTCTCAACGTGTTTCGCAGGAAATGCAAAAAGAGATCGCACTCATCTTACAACGCGAAATCAAAGACCCACGTGTTGGTATGGCTACCGTATCCGGTATCGAGCTGTCCCGTGATTTGGCTTACGCTAAAGTCTTTGTGACCTTCCTGAATGTGTTAACCGATAACGCAGACCCGGATACAGTTAAAAATGGCATTAAAGCACTGCAAGATGCCTCTGGTTATATCCGCACTCTGCTGGGTAAAGCGATGCGCTTGCGTATCGTACCGGAACTGACCTTCGCTTATGATAACTCATTGATTGAAGGCATGCGGATGTCTAACCTGGTGACTAACGTCATCAAAAATGATGTAGAACGTCAGGTTAATCCAGGTAACGACGAGGAGAAGTAATGGGGCGTCCACGTCGTCGCGGCCGTGACATTAACGGCGTTCTGTTATTGGATAAGCCGCTGGGCCTCTCCTCTAATGATGTTTTGCAGAAAGTAAAACGTCTCTTTAGCGCTAACCGCGCAGGCCATACCGGTGCACTCGATCCACTGGCGACCGGTATGTTGCCTATCTGTCTTGGTGAAGCGACCAAATTCTCTCAATTCTTGCTCGATTCTGATAAGCGCTACCTGGTGGTTGCCCGTTTGGGCCAGCGCACAGATACTTCGGATGCCGAAGGTGCGTTAATCAGTGAGCGTGAAGTTAACGTCACTCAGGCGCAGATGGATGCTGCTCTGGATAGTTTCCGCGGCGATAGCCAGCAGATACCTTCCATGTATTCGGCACTGAAGCATCAAGGTAAACCGTTGTATGAATATGCCCGGCAGGGGATTGAAGTAGAGCGCGACGCCCGTAGCATTACCGTGTATGAATTGCTGTTTATCCGCTGGGAAGGCAATGACCTTGAGCTGGAAATTCATTGCTCAAAAGGCACCTACATTCGCACTATTGTTGATGATTTGGGTGAATTATTAGGCTGTGGGGCACATGTTAGCTATCTGCGTCGTTTGCAAGTGGCCGCTTACCCAAGTGATCGCATGGTGACTTTAGAGCAGTTGACTGCCATAGTTGAAGCGGCACAGGCAGAAGAGCGCTCACCAAATCCAGAGCTGGATTTACTGTTGCTACCGATGGACAGTGCAGTATTAAACTTCCCTGAAGTCAATCTGTTACCTGCTGTTGCAGCCTATGTAAAGCAAGGGCAACCGGTGCATGTTGCTGGCGCGCCAAGCGAAGGTATGGTCCGTATCACTGAAGGCGAAGAGCGTAATTTCATTGGTATCGGCACTATCGCAGAGGATGGCCGTGTTGCACCCAAACGCCTGGTAGTAGAGGCGCAGGAAAATGCACTGTAGGCCATACCTTATATAATTCGAGTTGCAGGAAGGCGGCTACCTTGCGATTCCGCAGTGCAAAGAGTAGAATAGTGCGGCTTACATATTGGGTTGCTGAATTAGAGATCGGCGCCTGTTTTAATTTATCTATATATTTGGAGTTGTATCATGTCTCTAAGTGTTGAAGCGAAAGCTAAAATTGTTGCTGACTTCGGTCGCGGTACCAATGACACCGGTTCAAGCGAAGTTCAGGTTGCTCTGTTGACTGCTCAAATTAACCATTTGCAAGGTCACTTCTCCGAGCACAAAAAAGATCACCACAGCCGTCGTGGTCTGCTGCGTATGGTATCCACGCGTCGTAAGCTGCTGGACTACCTGAAGCGTGAAGATGTAACACGTTATGCTTCCCTGATCGAGCGTCTGGGTCTGCGTCGCTAAGTCTGCGAGTTTCGGGAGAAAGGGGCCAAATTGGCCCCTTTTTTCTAAGAAGCAATGATAGAATACGTTAGTATATTGTTGTTCATTACCCAAAGTAATTGAAGTTGTAAGTAAGCAGCAAACGGATCCGCCCGCAGAGTTGGCTCAGGTCAGTGATTCGGGTGAGTGAGAAAGGTTAACACTGCTGTAGCGTCAAGTATGAAGCGTAAATTTCAAACATAGGATCTTCCGGTGCAGAGGTTCGCGCGGCTAATGAGAGACTTTAACTCAATGAGAGTTAAGGATTGTCATTAGTCGCGAGGATGCAGTGTGAAGGTATTAGTAACAGGTGGATGAGGTCGTCAATACGATCCGGCACCGCATAGTATAAGGATACTATTTTGCTGACTCCGATTATTCGTAAATTCCAGTACGGTCAACATACCGTTACCATTGAAACCGGTATGATGGCTCGCCAGGCAACGGCTGCTGTAATGGTAAGCATGGACGACACCGCAGTATTTGTGACTGTTGTTGGCCAAAAGAAAGCCAAGCCAGGTCAGAGCTTCTTCCCTCTGACTGTTAACTATCAGGAGCGTACTTACGCTGCTGGCCGTATCCCAGGTAGCTTCTTCCGTCGTGAAGGCCGCCCAAGTGAAGGCGAAACACTGACTTCACGTCTGATTGACCGTCCGATCCGCCCACTGTTCCCAGACAGCTTCTTGAACGAAGTGCAGGTGATTGCGACCGTTGTTTCTGTTAACCCACAAGTTAACCCAGACATCGTGGCACTGATTGGTGCCTCAGCGGTGCTGAGCCTGTCAGGTATTCCATTTAACGGCCCAATTGGTGCTGCTCGTGTTGGTTACATCAACGACCAGTATGTGCTGAACCCAACGACCGATGAGCTGAAAGAGAGCCGCTTGGATCTGGTTGTTGCCGGTACTGCTGACGCAGTATTGATGGTTGAATCAGAAGCACAGATTCTGTCTGAAGATCAAATGTTAGGCGCGGTCATCTTCGGCCACGAACAACAACAAGTTGTGATTGAGAATATCAACGCTCTGGTTGCTGAAGTTGGCAAACCTAAGTGGGATTGGCATGCAGAGCCAGTTAACGAAGCGCTGCACGCGCGTGTTGCTGAGCTGGCAGAAGCTCGTCTGGGTGATGCTTATCGTATCACTGAGAAACAAGAGCGCTATACTCAGGTTGATGCTATTAAAGCTGACGTCACTGAAGCGCTGTTGGCACAAGATGAATCTTTAGATGCTAGCGAGATTCATGACATTCTGGGCGATGTTGAGAAAAACGTCGTTCGTAGCCGCGTATTGCGTGGCGAGCCACGTATCGATGGCCGCGAAAAAGACATGATCCGTGGTCTGGATGTGCGTACTGGCGTATTGCCACGTACCCATGGTTCTGCGTTGTTCACCCGTGGTGAAACTCAGGCGCTGGTTACTGCAACACTGGGTACTGCCCGTGATGCGCAAAATATTGATGAGCTGATGGGTGAGCGTACTGACTCATTCCTGCTACACTATAATTTCCCTCCATATTGTGTTGGTGAAACAGGTATGGTTGGTTCACCTAAGCGTCGTGAGATTGGCCATGGCCGTCTGGCGAAACGTGGTGTACTGGCAGTAATGCCAAGCCCGAGCGAGTTCCCTTACACTGTTCGTGTGGTTTCTGAAATCACCGAGTCTAACGGTTCTTCCTCAATGGCTTCTGTTTGTGGTGCTTCTTTGGCCCTGATGGATGCAGGTGTGCCAATTAAGGCCGCTGTTGCGGGTATCGCGATGGGTCTGGTTAAAGAAGGCGAAAACTTTGTTGTTCTGTCTGATATTCTGGGTGACGAAGATCACTTGGGCGACATGGACTTTAAAGTGGCCGGTAGCCGTGACGGTATTACTGCACTGCAAATGGACATTAAAATTGAAGGTATCACCCGCGAAATCATGCAGGTGGCTCTGAACCAGGCCAAGGGTGCGCGTCTGCACATTCTGGGTGTTATGGAACAGGCTATCAGCACACCTCGTGGTGATATCTCTGAGTTTGCTCCACGTATCTACACCATGAAAATCAATCCTGAGAAAATCAAGGATGTGATCGGTAAAGGTGGTTCTGTGATTCGTGCGCTGACTGATGAAACTGGCACCACCATTGAAATCGAAGATGATGGCACCATTAAGATTGCAGCAACCGACGGCGATAAAGCGAAACACGCTATCCGCCGTATCGAAGAAATCACTGCTGAAATCGAAGTGGGCCGTATCTATGCGGGTAAAGTAACTCGTATCGTTGATTTCGGTGCATTTGTGGCAATCGGCGGCGGTAAAGAAGGTTTAGTTCATATTTCTCAAATCGCTGACAAGCGTGTAGAGAAAGTGACTGACTATCTGCAAATGGGCCAAGAAGTGCCAGTTAAAGTAATGGAAGTTGATCGCCAGGGCCGTATCCGCCTGAGCATCAAAGAAGCCACTACTCCTGACGCAGAAGCTCCGGCACCAGAAGCAGCAGAGTAATAAAGTATTCCATAGCCCCTTACCTCTGGTGAGGGGCTGTGTTATCTCGAGGGCAGGATGCTCTTGTGTTAAACAAATGGATGAAAGGATATTTATCCAATGTTTGTCTTCGGGAGTAGGAAATGAAGCCTTTCTTGCGCTGGTGTTACGTTGCGACAGCACTCATGCTGGCAGGATGCAGCAACCATGATTGGCGTAAAGACGAGGTGTTGGCTATCCCGTTGCAACCTACGTTGCAGCAGGAAGTGATTCTGGCTCGCATGGAACAAATCCTTGCAAGTCGGGCACTTACGGATGATGAGCGCGCGCAGCTTTTATATGAGCGCGGAGTGCTGTATGATAGCCTCGGGCTACGGGCACTAGCGCGAAATGATTTTTCGCAAGCGTTAGCTATTCGTCCTGATATGCCAGAAGTTTTTAACTATCTGGGCATTTATTTAACGCAGGCAGGCAATTTTGATGCTGCCTATGAAGCGTTTGATTCTGTACTAGAGCTTGATCCAACTTACAATTACGCGCGTTTAAACCGGGGTATCGCTCTGTATTATGGCGGTCGACTCCCGTTGGCGCAGGATGATCTGCAGGCGTTTTATCAAGACGATCCAAATGATCCCTTCCGTTCGTTATGGCTGTATCTGGTGGAAAGAGAAATCGATCCCAAGGCGGCTGCAGTAGCGTTACAACAGCGCTATGAAAAATCGGACAGAGGGCAATGGGGATGGAATATTGTCGAATTCTACTTGGGCACGATCAGCGAAAAAACGCTGATGGAAAGGCTCAAGTCAGATGCAATGGATAACACTTCGCTCGCTGAGCATCTCAGTGAAACTGACTTCTATTTAGGTAAACATTACCTAAGTCTGGGGGACAAGGACACCGCTTCGGCGCTGTTCAAACTGACGGTAGCTAACAACGTTCATAATTTTGTTGAGCACCGCTATGCATTGTTGGAATTGGCGCTTTTGGGCCAAGAACAAGACGACCTATCGGAATCGGACCAGCAATAGCTGACGAACAACTATTAGCCTGACTATCTTGGTTTTTACCAATGTTAATCACCCTAACAGGTGATGGCCTTTTTGTTCGTTTTATAATCTAATTTGAGCCGGTTCACACTTTTCAATGAAAATGACTGAAAATTTTCTCGACGAGTTATGTAGACTGGCTGCCATTATTAATGAGGCACGTGTACATGACTACTGAGCTTGAAACCTCTTTTGCTGATCTGGGGCTATCTGCTCCTATTCTTTCCGCTCTGACTGATCTTGGTTATGAAAAACCATCTCCTATCCAGTTGGAATGTATCCCACACCTGTTAAACGGCCGTGATGTTCTCGGCATGGCGCAAACAGGCAGTGGTAAAACAGCCGCGTTTGGTTTGCCGCTGTTACACAATATTAAAGCTGAGCTGAAAGCTCCACAGGTTCTGGTGCTGGCACCAACCCGTGAGTTGGCTATTCAGGTCGCACAGGCATTGTCTGATTTCTCTAAACACATTAATGGCGTCAACGTTGTAGCCCTTTACGGCGGCCAGCGTTATGACGTTCAATTACGCGCTTTGCGCCAGGGGCCACAAATTGTTGTTGGTACCCCAGGTCGTCTGTTAGACCACCTGAAACGCGGTACTCTTAACCTGTCCAACCTGAGCGGTTTAGTGTTGGATGAAGCAGATGAAATGCTGCGTATGGGCTTTATCGAAGACGTCGAAAACATTCTGGCGCAGATGCCGGCTGAGCATCAGACCGCACTGTTCTCTGCGACTATGCCAGATGCGATCCGTCGTATTACCCGTAAATTTATGAAAGATCCACAGGAAGTCCGCATCCAGTCTAGCGTGACTACCCGCCCTGACATCAGCCAGAGCTTCTGGAGAGTGGGTGGCGGCTATCGCAAAAACGAAGCACTGGTACGTTTCCTGGAATCTGAAGATTTCGATGCAGCTATTATCTTCGTGCGTACCAAAAATGGCACACTGGAAGTGGCTGAAGCCTTGGAAAGTAGCGGTTATAACTGCGCTGCCTTGAACGGTGACATGAACCAGTCTTTACGTGAGCAGACACTGAACCGCCTGAAAGATGGCCGTCTGGATATTCTGATTGCAACTGACGTTGCGGCACGTGGTTTGGATGTTGACCGTATCAGCCTGGTCGTAAACTATGATATCCCTATGGATTCAGAGTCTTACGTTCACCGTATCGGCCGTACTGGTCGCGCCGGTCGTGCTGGTCGTGCGTTGCTGTTCGTTGAGAACCGTGAACGCCGTCTGTTGCAAAACATTGAACGCACCATGAAACTGACTATCCCAGAAGTTCAGTTGCCAAACCCCGAATTGTTGGGTGAACGTCGTTTAGCTCAGTTTGCTGCTAAAGTTGGCCAACAGCTGGAAAGCAGTGATTTGGACCTGTACCGTGCATTGCTGGCTAAGCTGCAACCAGAAGAAGAGTTTGATCTCGAAACCCTGGCTGCTGCACTGCTGAAAATGGCACAGGGCGAACGTCCTCTGATTCTGCCACCAGAAGCTCCGCGTCGTCCGCAGCGTGAATTCAATTCCCGTGATGACCGTGGTAGCGATCGTGGCCGTGATCGTGGTGACAGTCGTCGTGAGCCTCGTCCTGACAGCCGCGCTGACAGCCGTGATGGTGGTGAGCGTCCAGCACGTCGCGAACGTCGTGATGTTGGTGAGATGGAACTGTACCGCATTGAAGTGGGCCGTGATGATGGTGTTGAAGTCCGTCATATCGTTGGCGCGATTGCTAACGAAGGCGACATCAGCAGCCGTTACATTGGTAATATCAAGCTGTTTGCTTCGCATTCAACTATCGAGTTGCCAAAAGGCATGCCGGGCGAAATGTTATCTCACTTCACCCGTACCCGTATCCTGAACAAGCCGCTGAACATGCAGTTGTTGGGTGATGCGCAGCCACATGAACGCCGTGAGCGTCCTGCTGGTGGTGCTGCCGGTGGTGAGCGTCGTGGTGGTGGTGGCCGTTCATTCGGTGGCGAACGTCGTGATGGCGCAGCAGGTGCTCCTCCTCGTCGTTCATTCGGTAGTGACCGTGCTCCAGCCGGTGGTGGCGAACAACGTCGTGGCAACCGTGATGGTCAGCGCTCAGCAGCTCCGCGTCGTGAAGATGCACCAGCGCCTGCACCAGCAGCAGCGGCACCTACTCGCCGTCGTTTTGGTGACGCATAAGTCTTAATCATTTCTGATGATTAAAAATAAAAACCAGCCCTCGGGCTGGTTTTTTTATGTCTATAATTTTGCTTCAGTTGGCGAGTTATAGGTGCTCAACAGCTTGTAACTCTGGCTGTAATCCGGCAACTATTTCAAATGAATATAGTCGTGCCTGATGGTCGAAAATCTGGCCATTCACCATCAATTCGTCAGCCTGGGTCTCCCGCAGTAATGACTGAAGCCCATGCCGCACTTTACTTTTATCACCAATAATAGATAGGCGTAGCGCCTGATCGACACCAAATTGTTCGGCGGGTGAGCAGATCTTATCCATGTTTTCTACTGGTGGCGGTAGTTGACCCGGCGTGCCGCGGCGCAAATTGACAAATTGCTGCTGCATGGAGGTAAACAGGAAATGGGCATCGCGCTCGCTATCTGCGGCCACCACGTTCACACAAACGATAGCATAGGGTTTTGGCCATTGAATGGACGGCTTGAAGTTTTCCCGATAGAGCTTGAGCGCCTGGAATAACATATCTGGTGCGAAATGTGAGGCGAAGGCGAACGGCAGGCCCATGGCCGCAGCCAATTGAGCGCTATACAGGCTGGAACCCAGTAGCCACAATGGAACGTGCAAACCCTGCCCAGGCACGGCTTGTACCGCTTGCCCCGGTTGTACTTCAGCAAAGTAGTTTTGCAGTTCGCCAACATCGGCGGGGAAGTTATCCACTTCACCGGACAGATGGCGGCGTAATGCCATCATGGTGCGTTGGTCACTGCCGGGCGCACGGCCAAGGCCGAGATCGATACGGTCTGGGTAGAGAGAGGCGAGGGTACCAAACTGTTCTGCAATCACCAGTGGTGAGTGGTTAGGTAGCATGACGCCGCCGGAGCCGACACGGATGCTCTTGGTACCTCCGGCAATATAGCCAATCAGTACTGAGGTCGCCGCGCTGGCAATACCTGTCATGTTATGATGCTCAGCGAGCCAATAGCGGTGATATCCCCACTTTTCAGCATGTTGAGCCAGATCCAGCGAAGCATGAAAAGCCTCTCGTGGTGTTTTGCCTTGCGCTATCGGCGATAAATCAAGCACTGAAAGCGGAACTGTCTTTTTGTCAGTCATAGAATCGTCCATCTTAACCTTATGTCGAGTCGCTTGAAGGGCGAACGCACTAATTTATTAATCCAAACAGGGGAGCTAGCCGCATTAATACGCACATAAGAAGCCACATACAGTGCGCGACTATCACCTATAAAAGCATAATCTAAATCGTGGTTTGGCAAGGGGGAATAAATGCGGCGGCAAAAGGATGATTGAAGCGATGAAAAAGAGAACGCTATGGCCCCTACGATTCGTTGTGGTAGCTATATCGAGTGACTGGGTAAGCATGCCTGCGCATGGAGTGATACGGGCGTAGTGCTACGCCCGATGGGTTCTTATGACACCAATTCCAGCCCGGCGAGACGCCGCCAGTAGCCGTTACAGTCGGCTTTATCGGTCAAGATGAGTGGGCTCAATCCCTGCTCATTAGCCCGGAACTGCTCGATAACTGTCAGCGTATCCAGACCTTGCGGAGAGAGTCGCACGATATCCACTAATCCTTGCATGGAAATCAGTTCATTACCGAGGTTATAGCAGTAGCCACTTTGGGTTTGAATACCGTTTAGGATGAATACCTGTTGGTCTTCTTGTGATAATACCGGCCGCCCTTGTGGGTAGTTGATGCAGCAGGTTTCACACTCATCTTTGGCTCGGTCTTCTGAGCGCGCGGTGAAGCAACGGGCAGAATAAGCCAGCGGCAGGTGGCCGTAGCTCAATACTTCTACCTCAAACTGATTGCGGAACCCCAATTCTTCGCACTGTTGCAGCACATTAACCAGCCAGTCACGTGATAGCTCAACCGGCATACACCAACGCATCATGCCCTGACGGTGTAAAATTCGCAGAGTATAAGCGTTGTAGCAATTCAGGGCATGGCCGGCAACAAAGGGTAAGCCACGTTCAGCGGCCATATTCACCGCCCCTAGGTCATTGGCTTCCAGTAAAAACTCACCGTTTTCCACATAACGCTTTAATTCATTCAACTCTGACGGTGCTTGCAGCAGCGCCAGTGTGGAAATCACCACCTGTTTGCCACTGGCAGCCACTTCTTTAGCAAGTGCCAACCAGTCACCCACCTTCATTTCACGGCGTTTGGTACAGACATTCTCACCGAGATAAATAATGTCGGCGCTGCTGTTGGCCGCAGTCTGGTAAAAGGTTTCGATATCAGTTTTTGGCCAGTAATAGAGTACTGCGCCTAAGGCGTACTTCATGTTTCCTCCGGCTACTGCCACTTACGATGATAAGCACCCAATGTAGTTTGAGTACCTTCGGACATTGCGCCCAGTTGTTCCATCCATTCCGCTTTGGCGACAAACTGCGAAGGGTTGGCCTGATAGCGGTCAATCGCCTGTCGCCAGACCTTGGCAACCTGGCTGACATAAGCTGGACTGCGTTGGCGGCCTTCAATTTTCACTGACGCAATGTTGGCAGCAAACAGCTCCGGTAATAACTCAAGCGTATTCAAGCTGGTTGGCTCTTCCAACGCATGATAGCGCTGACCGTCTACCCGATAACGGCCTTTGCACAGGGTGGGATATCCGGCATTCTCATTATCTTCATAACGGTCGATCAGCACTTCATTAAGGCGAGACTCCATCCCCTGTGGGGTTTGCTGCCAGCGAACAAAGCGCGCTGGAGAGCAGGCTCCGACCGTATTGGGTGATTCACCGGTCAAATAGGAAGAAAGGTAGCAACGCCCTTCAGCCATAATGCATAAGCTGCCAAAGGCAAATACCTCCAGTGGCACCGGGCTGGTACGCGACAGTTGTTTCACCTGATGCATTGACAGTACGCGTGGTAAAACCACTCGCGCCACATCGAAATGACGTTGATAAAAGCGGATAGCTTCATCATTGGTGGCCGACGCCTGTACCGATACATGGCGCTCAACCTCCGGGTAACGTTCGGCGGCATATTCCAGCATGGCCAAATCAGCCAGGATCAGGGCATCCGCCCCAAGCTGTGCCGCCATATCCACCGCCCGCTGCCACCGGGAATAACCGTCAGGGTGGGCGAAGGTGTTAATGGCGATATGCAGTTTACGTTTGCGGCTATGAACGTAATTGACCGCTTCCTGCAACTTTTTATCGGTGAAATTGAGGCCAGCAAAATGGCGGGCGTTGGTATCATCTTTCAAGCCAATATAAACCGCGTCGGCACCATTATCGATGGCGGCCTTTAATGCGGGTAAGTTGCCGGCAGGACAAAGCAGCTCCATAGAGTTTTCCTGAATGAGTCAACGGCTCGCCTTGCTGAGGTTACCGCTGGCAATTATTGTTCCCCATCCGAAGATGATATTCGTGGCGATGAAAATTTTATCGAGTGGCGATTCTAGTTAACCTGCTCCCCCCGGACCTTGATTTAAGGCAGTTTCTTTGGCATTGGTGTCATTCTTCTGATATTTAGCAATACTTTCAGCGATAACTTGGTGCAAAATTTATCGATATAACGCGCTTTCCGGTTTTGCTAATGTGGCAAAATAGAACTTTATTTTATGCAGATTGATACCCAAAGTAATTGGAATTGCAGGTAGCCAACACCCCTGCGGCTTCAAGTACAAAGGGGATATCACCAAAAAGGAGTCTGCCTGTGTTGGGAGAACTACGAGCACGTCTGGTGCGTCAAGGGCCGGCGCTACTGCGGGGTCCGTTAAAATTGACCCCCTTTGCCTTAAAACGTCAGGTAATAGAGCAAGTGCTGGGGTGGCAACTTCGTCAGGCTCTGCTAGACGGAGAACTGGAATTTTTGGAATCCCGCTGGTTAAAAATTGAAGTGCGAGACCTCGCATTGCAATGGTTTATGACAGTAGAACACGGTAGGCTGGTCGTAAGCCAACAGGCTGAAGCTGATGTGAGCTTTAGCGGTGATGCCAACGATCTGATTTTGATCGCTGCCCGTAAAGAAGATCCGGATACGCTGTTTTTCCAGCGCCGGTTACGAATTGAAGGGGATACCGAATTGGGCCTGTATGTCAAAAATCTAATGGATGCCATTGAGTTGGAGTCCATGCCAACACTACTGCGTGTTGGCCTGCAACAACTGGCTGAATTTATCGAGGCAGGTCAGCAAGAGGGTGCGGTGAGTGCTTCCCGTACATTAGCATCGTGCTGATCCGGGTTGAAATTCCGGTGGATGCGCCGGGGATAGACGCCCTGTTGCGTCAAGTCTTCAAGCAAGATGCAGAGGCCGAGCTGGTACAGCAACTGCGTGAAGATGGCTTATTGACGTTGGGTATCGTGGCAACTGACGATGAAGGCGGTGTGGTTGGCTATGCAGCATTCAGCCCGGTTGAGGTGGGAGGTGAAGACCGTCAATGGGTCGCACTGGCACCACTGGCCGTGGCGGAGGGGTTGCGCCGCCAGGGTTTGGCTGAAAAACTGGTCTACGAAGGGCTAGACTCTCTGAATGAGTTTGGCTATGCCGCTGTCGTGGTGCTAGGCTCCCCAGCCTATTATCAGCGTTTCGGTTTTGTACCAGCGGCTCGTCATCAATTGACCTGCCGTTGGCCCGGTACTGAAGAGGCTTTTCAGGTTTATGCGTTGGCGGAAGATGCACTGGCGGGTGCTGATGGTGAAGTGGTGTTCTCTGCCCCGTTTAATCGCTTTTAACGCCAGGTAACGATAGCAACGAAGAAGGCTGGCTAATTACCAGCTTTTCTTTTTGCTGCTTATTGAGTTGCTTCACCCGATATTCTAACTTCAATGCTGTCGATCTATCCCCTGCCTCACACTGAAATACCAATGTTAACTCACCTTTTCCTCGCAGCGCTTTCGCGCCTTTCCCTACCTGATGTTGGGCCAATCGCCGTGTTACATCTGTGGTGATACCGGTATAGAGCATGCCAGTGGGGGTGCGCAGTAGATAGAGATACCATAGGCTGTCCGACATAATTTTATTCCAGTCCGGGGGTAGCGGTGCGGAACATTATTACCGGAATCGGCTGCGGTATCCTGATTTTTTTATCTACTGGCACCTGATTGGTTAAATATACGGGGGAAGTGACCTTCCACCCGCAGGGTTATGGTTAGTTATTTGGTTTTTGCTGCAAACTCAAAGCGTGGTGAAACCAAACCGTACAGTGTCCAACCAAGGAAGGTAACAATCGCACCCCATGTCATGGCTTCTTGCCCTGAGCTGTAAAGCGCATAGAAGCTATACATCGCACCAATGAAGGCAATGATATTGGCTTTACGTGCTTTGGCTGGTGGCACATTGGCGGTTTTCTGGATAATGACCAGCGCCGCCATCGACAGAATATAAGGGATGATATTGGTGACTACCGCCAGATTGACCAGCACGTTGAACTGTTTGTTCAGTGACGGGCTAATGGTCATCAGGGACAGCACACTCTGGATGACAACAATGGTCAGCATCCCTTTGATGGGGGCATCGGCTTTACTGACTTTTGAGAAAATTTTCGGGAAGAAGCCTTCATCAGCAGAGGATTTGAATACCTGAGCGATGGTGAACTGCCAACCCAGTAATGAACCCACGCAGGACATGATCATCAATGCCATGATGATTTTACCGACCGCAGGGGTGAACATATAAGCGAACGCCAGGCCAAACGGCGCTGTAGAGTTAGCCAAATCCATATTTGGTACGATACCGGCAATCACGTTGGTTGAGATGATATAGATAACAGCTGCACCTAAAGTCCCACCGAGTACGGCGATCGGAACGTTACGTTCAGGGTTTTCGACAGCATCAGTATTGGCACAAGCAGATTCCAGACCAAGGAAGGCCCACAGCGTCATTGAGATTGAAGAGCCGATGGCTTCAAAAGTGGGAACTGCATGTGGGTTCCAGGCTGCCATATAGGCTGAACCACTAAACCAGAACCAACCAACGATTGAGATACCGACCACTGGGATAATAACCCCCCAGATAGTAACACTACTGATCTGCCCGGTAATGCGCGCGCCACCGAAGTTAGCAACTGTTGCCAGCCACAGCACGCCAATGGTTGCAATACAAATACCCAGTGGTGTTAGTGTCGCTCCCAACAATTCAGTGCCGTAACCTACCGCAGAGATTGCAATGGCGATATTGGCAATCAACAGTGAAGCACCATAGGTGTAGTTCGCCATAAAGTTGCCAGATTTGCCGAACGCATATTCAGCATAGCCGCCCATACCACCGGATTTACGGCTGAACATCCCACATTGGGCGAAGGCATAGGCCAGTGCCATTGAACCTACTGCGGTGACTAACCATGAGACGATAGAGATTGTCCCGACTTCGGCGAGTTTGGTTGGCAGCATAATTATTCCTGACCCCATCATATTGACGGCGGTTAGAATTGTTAGCTGTACTACTCCCATCTTATTATTTGTTTTACTCATTTTTATTATCTCTTTTTTAATTTCAGAGACTGCAGGAATAATTTATTCCCGCAGGTTTGAGTTATTGGTGTCGTCAAATCCCTTTTTATTTGAAATTACAGCCTTGTTGGCGATTATCATTACTCGGTCCATCCTACTTGGGCCACGCAAATAGAGTTGTCACCCGAATCACTTAATGTTAACCAGTGATTCGGGGTTATTTCGTTTGCCGCCAGGCTGTAACGCCAACTAAATTGGGTATAAATTTATTATTGTTAACTTATTGCTTCATCATATAACCGTATGCACGGTTCCAACCATCTTCGTCGACTTGTAAATAAACGCCTTGTAACTCAGGCGCAAACCCTGGTAGTAAATTAATACTTTCTTCTAATGCCAGGAAATAACGCTGTGCAGCGCCCCCCCAAACTTCACCAGGGACTACACACAATACTCCCGGTGGGTAAGGAAGCGCACCTTCAGCAGCAATTCGACCTTCGGCTTTACACAATGGTACTAATTCGGCATGACCACGGACGAATTCAATATTGGCATCCTGTGGATTCATCATAACTTTAGGGAAATACTGTTTGCGGAACATCTCTTTCTGTAGCTGTTTAACATCATAGCTGACATAAAGGTCATGCATTTCCTGACATAATTTGCCAATAGTATAACCTTTGTAACGTGTTTCATTATTACGATACACAGTAGGTAATACATCGCTTAACATTGCATCTTCTTCGATGAAACGTTCAAAACGGGCAATTTGTGCGACCAGGTGCTGCATTTTCGCCAAGTCTTCTGCTGGCGTTAATAAGAATAGGATCGAGTTGAGGTCACATTTTTCTGGCACGATACCATTTTCGCGCAGGAAGTTAGCCAGAATGGTTGCTGGGATCCCTGATGCTGTATATTCACCAGTATTAGTATCAATACCCGGAGTGGTTAATAATAGTTTGCATGGGTCAACAAAATATTGTGACTCTTCATAACCTTCAAATGCATGCCATTTTTCGCCAGGAATAAAGTTAAAGAAGCGTAAGTCTTGTGCCATGGCATCGGTGTCATATTGCTGCCACAGTTTGCCATCAACTTCTACCGGTACAAAAGGCTTAATCATATTACAGGTATTCAAGATCATTTTACGTGCTTCAATACCGGTCTTAACACAATCAAGCCACATGCGTTGACCACTTTTGCCTTCATGCATTTTTGCGTTAACATCTAAAGCAGCAAACAATGGATAGAATGGGCTGGTGGAGGCGTGTAGCATAAAGGCGTTATTAAAGCGTTTATGATTGCAGTAACGATCCTGACCTTTAATATGTTTATCTTTTTTATGGATCTGCGACGTTTGTGAGAAACCGGCTTGTTGTTTATGTACTGATTGAGTAACGATAATGCCCGGATCATTTTCATTCAGTTCAAGTAATAATGGTGAACAATCTTTCATCATTGGAATGAATTGTTCGTAACCTACCCAAGCAGAATCGAACAGAATATAGTCGCAAAGGTGGCCAATTTTATCCACAACCTGGCGAGCGTTATAGATGGTGCCGTCATAAGTACCCAGTTGGATGATAGCCAGACGGAATGGGCGCGCTTCGTTAGCACGATCAGGTGCTACGCTACGGATTTGTTCACGCAGGTATTTTTCTTCAAAACAGTGGGCATCAATACCACCAATAAAGCCAAATGGGTTACGGGCAGTTTCCAGATATACCGGTGTTGCACCGGCCTGAATCAGCGCACCATGATGGTTGGATTTATGGTTATTACGGTCAAACAGCACCAGGTCACCACGGGCTAACAGCGCATTGGTAGCGACTTTATTAGAAGCAGAAGTGCCGTTCAGTACGAAATAAGTTTTATCGGCGTTAAATACTTTTGCTGCATGTTTTTGAGCATCACAAGGTGCGCCTTCATGAATAAGCAAATCACCTAATTTTACGTCGGCATTACACATATCAGAGCGGAAAATAGTTTCGCCGTAGAAGTCAAAAAATTGGCGGCCCGCTGGGTGTTTACGGAAGAATTGACCACCCTGATGACCAGGGCAAGCAAAGGTAGAATTACCCATCTCCACGTATTTCTTTAATGTACTAAAGAACGGTGGCAGCAGCTCTTTTTCATATTTTTCTGCGGCTGATTCCAGTTGTTTACCATAAAAATCAGTATTGTCGCCACACAGTTCAAATACCCCATTTAAAGAGGGTAATACATCGGTATTCAACTCTTCTTCACAGCAGACAGCGGCAAAAATTGGAATCTCTAAACCCAACTCATGAATGCTATCAATTACACCATTATTAATGTCCTGAACTGAAAGCACCACGGCTGCAATATCAGTAAAATCGGTATGTAAAACATCTACGACTTCGCGCTGTGATTCAAAGCAAGGTATTGCCGATAAACTTGCCGCGATA